>JANNNN010000729.1:0-7738 GCA_031398555.1 Planctomycetia bacterium
GCTAGCACTGCTGCGCTGTAGAACTATTGAACCAAGCGAGGTTGTATCAACACGGCCCGTTTTGCGTCCACAACGGCGCACACAAATTCTTGATCTGTACCAGCGGCTCCGATCACACCGGCTTTGTTTACAGCTACAAAATTGACGCTCAAATCTTGCGGCATTTTTCCGTCGCCAGTTGCAATCCGTCGAATGGCCGCTTCGCATGCATCCGTTGGCTCTTTACCTTGCCGCATGAATTCGACAATCAAAAACGATGCACAATAGCGCAGAACATTTTCGCCTACGCCTGTCGCGCCAGCCGCACCAATTTCACCATCGACATACAACCCCGATCCAATTAGCGGACTATCTCCAACTCGCCCCGGCAGTTTGAATGCCAGCCCGCTCGTCGAGCAACCTCCGCATAAATGCCCGTCACCGCCCAGCCCCAGCAGTGCGATTGTGTCATGCGATTTAACAGCTGGATTAGTGCCCGTTTTCTGAGCGACCTTCCATTTTTCCCAGCGCTCGCGACTCTGCGCAGTCAACAAGTCACGGCTTACAAACTTCTGCTTCAACGCGAATTTGGCTGCGTCCTGTCCTACCAACATGACGTGCTTGGTAACTTCCATCACGCGACGCGCCACCGAGATCGGATTTGGAAACCCTTCCAAGCCGGCTACAGAACCTGCCCGCTGATGCTTGCCGTCCATGATGGATGCATCCAACTGCACCACCCCCTCGGCATTGGGCGCACCACCAACACCTACCGAGTCGACCGTCTCATCTAACTCCGTCAAGTTGATCCCGCGTTCCACTGCGTTCAAAATCGAACCACTGTTTGTGAGTTCACTTCTGGATCGCTCGCATGCCGCCAAACCGAATGGCCAAGTCGCGATAAATACTGGTTTGGTAAAACTGTTGGCAACTTCATCCGAAATAGCGACCGGTGCTTTCGACTTTTCACTTGCTTGGTGGGCTGCAATGGACTGCGGGAGCAGGTGCAACCCCACCGCCGAAACCGCACCGATTTGAACCGCTTGTCGCCGTAACATAGACACTCATTTCTTAAAACACATAGGAATTAAAATCCGAATCGAGCTCTGGCAAATCGAGCCTTAATCTCCTCTGCTGGAACACCTTCCGCTGACAATCGATACGCCTGCCTTACAGCCGGATCGAGCATGACGATCAACCCGTAAATTCCAACTCCTAGCGAAAACAGTGAACAGTAGCAAGTAAAGACTGTAATCATGCCGCCGATCAACGAAACCAGCATCATGGTCCGCTGTTTGAACCAAAAACTATAAATGCCGGTTACGATGCGCAAGATGGAGAAGCAGAACACAACAGTTCCGGCTACTGCTAAACCGATAGAGCCCCAAAACAGTACCTCCGGCGGAGGCACATCGCTACCTTTTTCCATGTTGGGCATCACGAACGCGAAGAGGACCGCGTAAAAAAGTAATAGACCACCCATCAGCAATTCCATCGCGCCAAAAACGATCTGAAGAATACCGACAACCATTACTTGGCTCACCATGCCACTGCTGCTCGGTAAACCGTTTGCATCAAAGGCTGCCTGAGGGGCAGTTGCCGCGTAAGGGTTTTCCGGTTGTTCGGGAAAGTTCATATTACTTCCATCACTCTAAAGTTACTCTTTTTGACACTTCTCGCTGTTTTCCAGTGCTCACTGTTTGCTCGTTTCCAGGCTCAGCCTGGGAACGAACTGTCTTTGAGGCTCCGCCTCGTTTCGATTCAAACCGTAAACTAATCGTAAAACAGAGCTCGATGGGACAGCACGCGGAGTCTGCAATTCAGTGGGTTCCGAAGCAGAGCCTTGGAACCAAATGCAGTCGTTCAGCGAATGGCGTCCTCTTCTTGGTTTTTTGCAAACTTCCAACTCGGCTTTGCATCCGCCGACAATTCCTGACCTGTCATGTGGGCTCGCAATAGTTCTATCGGAATCGAATGCTCATGCAAGATCGCGTCATGGAATTGCCGATTACTCATCTTACCACCTTGGACCAGTTCTCGGTGCATGCTGCGAATCTGCAAACCGCCCAGCATATATGCCGCTTGATACAGCGGACTGTAACCACCCATAATCGATCGACGCACCTCAGCCGCAGCGGCTGATCGTTCGTGTCCAACTCGGCCCACTAAGTAGTCCACACATTCCTGCGGTGACATTTTCCCCGAGTGATAACTCAGCGAGAAAATAATCCGTGCACAGCGATGCCGACGCCAGAATAACATTCCCACCCGATCTTCAGCCCCGCGTGCAAAGTCAAGATCCCACAGTAGCATTTCCCAATACAGTGCCCAGCCCTCAACCCAAAACGGCGTGTCGAAAATCTTGCGGTACGGTCGATATCGTGGCAGCATGTGGAATTGAAGATGATGCCCCGGAATCAACTCGTGATGCACTGTCGCCCGCGAGAAGTGCTCGTTGTTGCTCCGCATGCTCATCATTTTCTCTTCATGCGTCATACTGTCGGTGGGGTAAGACACAATGATCGTGTCGCCACCTAGGAAGTAGGGATTCACGCGTTGCCGCTCAGGACTCATCATCGTCATCCGCCAACCTTGAGCGGCCAGGGGTGGGACGGTTACCAAATCGTTGGCCTCCAGAAAGCGAATCGCCTCCCACGCCAAGTTGCGAATCATTTCAGTTTGTTCACCAGGCTCGACATGCTTACTCTTCACATGCTCCAAAGCTTTATGCCAATCGTCACCAAAGCCCAACTCGCGACTGGCCGCCAACATCCGTTCGTCACACCATTGCATTTCACGCTCTGCCAAAGCGATCAACTCTGCCGGTTCATGAGCAATCCATTCGTGCTCCAACTCCAATTTCAACCCATCATCGCCGATCGGCAGACCGATAATCGTCTCTTGATCCGCATCGGGAACTCCGACCAATCGTTCGCGAAGAACTATGCGGTGTCTTTCCAACGCCGCCAAGAGTCGTTCCATCGGTTGTTTGGCCCACCAACTGTATAGTGGGTCGTAACCATTGTAAAAACCGTGAGCCTCACGCAGAGAGTTGCGAAGCGCTGCGATCAACTCGCTGGTTCTCAGCGCCGTCAACCGCTGTCGGGTTGCTTCATCGGGTTCAAGAGTATCCGCAATTGGGCGAACTGCTTTCAATTCCGCTTCGACCGCTTTCGCAGCAGTGTCCAAAGTGTCAGCAACTTCGGCGGGTTTGATCGTATCCACATTTTCACGTGATTTGCAGAAGGCGACCAACTGGCTCGCATAAGGCATCAACTTCGCCGCTTGCATGTCTCGCTCACTATCGATTCGCAACTTCTGCAACTGGTACTCTAACTCGGACCTCAGCAATAGATAATCAATCTTTCCGACACGATCCAGTCGATTGAAATTTTGCTCGCGCAGTTGCAGTAGCCAGTCGTTGGTTACCGCCAAGCGACGTTCCATGGCCGCATTATCTAACGGCAAACGAAAACGATGACTGAGCGTTTGGACGTCGGCGGAATAACGCTCGATGAAACCGCGAATCGGCGATTTTGAATCTTGAGCGACTGCGAAAGAAAACGTGGCGCACCCAATCAGGGCGAATGATAAAAACACAAGTCTATTCATAAATACACGCTGCAAAGGAATTGTATATTCAACGAAAAAAGGCCATCGGATAGATTCGCACAGGGAGTGGAATCAACGCTGATGGCCGCTTAATTCTAATCAAGTATCCCCAGCCGTGAACGCGGGAACTTGAGAGTCTCCACACCGATGTATCAAAGCAGGAACATTTACGTCAAACGAACTGTGGAGACTTGCTCGGCAGGAGCCTCGTTCGCCTCGTTCGCCTCGTTCGCCTCGTTCTCCCGTTCCACGTATTCGCGGCTCGAAACGAAAATAAAGATGTTTACAGTGGTGTAAGCCGCTATTTAAGATCAACAGTACTTGGCTTCCCAACCAGCAATGTGGGCGAGCAAAGTATCAGCGGGGGCGATAGCTCCCGTTCGTTGTCTGGATGCGAAGTCGGTGTTTAGGAAACCGAGTTCATCGACAATGTCGACGATTGAGCCTTCGTTCATACGATCTATGAAGAGCATGCCATTAAGGTGATCGGTCTCGTGCTGGATGATCCGCGCATCGAAGCCGGTGAAGTCCTCGTTGAGTTCCTGGCCGTTGAGGTCGAATGCGTTGACGCGAATATTCTTAGCTCGAATTACGTTGCCGTTGATGTTGGGCAAACTAAGACAACCTTCCTCTTGTTCTTCGTTGCTGCGCGGCCGCGAGATGATCGGATTGATGAGAACTCGCTCTTGGCCCTCTCCACGATGGCCGGTGGAGTTCATGACGAACAAACGGATCGGCAAATTGACCTGTGTGGCCGCCAGCCCAACTCCGCGATGCTCGTACATCAATTCAAACATCTGGGTAACTACCCGATGAAGGATCGCATCCACCCGCTTGATCGGCTTGGCGGTATAGCGCAACGTTGGGTGCGGGAAAAGAATTACCGCTAATTGCGACGGATCGAAGGTTTCGACGTTCATGCTGGAAACAGTCATACTTGACGCTGGCTTGCAATGGTTTACTTCGGGGATTTGGACTCCGTAGCGGGCGCTGCTAGCGTCCGCGACCGACGCAGGCAGCATCAGCCACGGCAAGTGAGGCTAGGTTAACGTTTTCGGGGCTTTTTCGGTATGGGTCTGTCCATTTAAGCTCGTGTTGTCTAGCGGTGGGCGATGTCTTTCGGATAGCTTTTGCTAAACTTGGGGACATACCAGGGGAAAGTCGCTAGGGGGTACGGGGTAATCTGTCGGACCATGTGGCAATAGTGGCAGACGCTGCCAGCGCCCGCCACGTGCGGGTTCAAAAGAATGTCAGTTGCCGCCACAAAGCGCGAAACACCAGCAGCCCAAACCAAATCCAGACAGCCGGGTCATCCACAGCTAAGCGATCCTCGAAGCGCCTAAACATCATCCGTCCCACAAGCCAGCTAGCGATCGTTATCGCCGATAGCGGCAACACGCCTTGCCAACCCACCACCGCACTGGCAATCGCCAAGCCCGCTATCCAAGTTCGAGCCGACTGCGAGTCGCGATAAAGGATCCTACTGAGTAGCCAGCCGCCAACTGCACCGGCGAGCAACCCCAAACCCACCGTCGCGACCGCATGCAATCGGCCATCGATCGGTCCCAAGTTCTTAGCGGAACGCCAAAATACAACCACGATAGCTGGGTCGCTCATCGCGCTGATGAACAACGGGAACAACGACCAAGCAAACAACTTAAGCGGCACTGCCTGTCGCTTCACAGCAATCAAACCTGCGGCAACCAAACCGCACAACAGCGTCAGGTAGCTGACCATACGCATGATCAGCGTCGAAGTTACTTCTTGATAAATGGAAACGTGGAACAGGCGCTCGTTCGGAAGGTTTGCACCGCCGCGAGCGACCTCAGTCAAATATACCGACAGGAAAATCATTGCAACCAAGAACTCGACAAACGGATATTGCGACGAAATCGGCAAGCGGCAGGTGCGGCATCGACCGCGGAGCTTCAGCCAAGCCAATACTGGAACATTGTCACCGCTGGCAATGGCCGAACAGCAATAGGGACAACCCGAATGTCCCCCGATCGTTCGGCCAAGGGGCAGGCGATAAGCGACAACATTGAGAAAACTCCCAATGGATGCTCCGACCGCGACAAACCAAGCGGCAATGGTGGCTGACATTCCAGTCGTCACCAGCGCAATCCACCAGTCCGTTCCATAGCTGCGATGGCCATAGGTGAGACCGCCAATCAGGGTTCCCAAGGCAATATAAAGCAATAGCGAACCGACAATCGTGCACCAAGCCAATCGATAAGGCCAATTAGGACGTTTTCTCCGTCGCCGTGGCATATTGGGACCAGTCAAGTCGGTTAGTATTGAAGTCAGTTATAGTAGTCGTGTGTTTGCAAAGTGTATTCCGAGAATCGCGGTAACAGTAGAGCGGTTAACATGAGTTTTGAAACTGTGCCGAGCGCCCGCGTTCGAATCGCCAAAGATTTGCCGCTTCGAGCCGATGGCGAATGGGTCTTGTACTGGATGACCGCTTTTCGCCGGACGGGCTATAATTTTGCTTTGCAACATGCGCGAGACATTGCCAGAGAACTGAAAAAGCCGCTGATAATTCTTGAGGCATTGCGAGTTCGCTACCGCTGGGCCAGCGATCGATTTCATCGATTTGTAATCGAAGGCATGATCGACAATCAAGCGGCTTGTGAGAGTACGGATGCCTTTTACTACCCCTACGTCGAACCGCAGCCTGGCGGCGGTTCCGGCCTAATTGCGACGTTGGCCAAGCGAGCATGCACGCTGGTTTCCGATGATTTTCCATGCTTTTTTCACCCAACCATGATTAAAGTGATCAGCCGCTCGGTCGACTGTAGATTCGAATTGGTCGATTCCAATTGCTTGATGCCGCTTTCGATCGCCGATCGGACATTCACGGTAGCGCACTCTTACCGCCGTCACATGCAGAAGGTCCTGCCGACTCATCTGGAAGATATGCCCGACCCTATCCCGCTAGGTAAACGAGGTACGCGTGGCATAGAAGTGTTGCAGAAATTGCCGGACAGTATTACTCAACGATGGCCTGCTGCGAACTTGAAAAAGTTGACCAGCAACGGTGGGCTCAACGCAATCCCGATTTCGCACAGTGTATTGCCCACGGCGATGTGCGGGGGTTCGAAAGCGGCTGATAAGTTACTTACTCAATTTGTCAATCGACGACTGGGTAGCTATAACCATGATCGCAACGAACCCGATTCGTACGGGTCGAGTGAGTTGTCACCTTACCTGCATTTTGGCCACATCAGTCCTCACGAAGTTTTTCAGAAACTGATGGATAGAGAGCGCTGGCATCCAGGCTTGCTACAAAAAGCCAATGGGAAAGTGAACGGTTTTTGGGGAATTAGCGAAGACGCTGAAGCCTTTATCGATCAACTATGTACGTGGCGTGAGATCGGCTTTAATATGTGCTGGCGCGAGCCAGACTTCGATCGCCTTGAGTCGCTGCCTGCATGGGCCCAGCAAACTATGAAAGAGCATGCATCTGATCCTCGGCAACATGTTTACTCGTTGGAACAACTCGATGCATCCAAGACATATGATAAGATTTGGAACGCCTCCCAGCGACAGTTAGTTCGCGAGGGCCGCATTCACAACTACCTGCGAATGCTATGGGGTAAGAAAATCTATCAATGGTCGCCTACACCTCAAGCTGCACTCGACGCGATGATTGAGTTGAATAACAAATACGCGCTCGACGGACGAGACCCCAATTCGTATAGCGGTATTTTTTGGGTGCTCGGTCGCTATGATCGCGCCTGGGGACCTGAACGACCTATATTCGGCAAACTGCGTTACATGACCAGCGAAAACACCGCCAAGAAACACGCCCTCGGGGAGTATCTAAAACGGTATGCGTAAGTCCGTAAACTGGAGGATTGGAAAGACGACTCAAACGCTTCAGCGTTTCCACCTAACCACCGAGCCCTTTGCATCTAGCCTGCAATTCACAGATTGTGGGTTCGCTGGTATTTTTTTATTGTCCGTTTGCCTTACGCTTTCGCTTGAGGGTCGTAGATGCATCCACCCGTTTCAGTGCTAGCAATTCAATTTTGACCGGCTAATACTGAGTGTCGAGCACTAAATGGCATAGATTTTTGGCTTGACAACAAGAGTAATTGATAAAAGGACAATCAACGATTGATTTCGTCTTGACGCTAGGTAC
>JANNNN010000732.1:0-8142 GCA_031398555.1 Planctomycetia bacterium
GAAGAACTGGGGGGTGAGAACATCGCCTTGACGCTGGGTTATGTAGGCATGATTCACTCGAATTTTCCAGTCAACGCAGTCTATCAATGGTCGCGTGGTCCGGAAGAAGTGATTTTGAATGTGAAGCTGGCCGAGTCGTTCACCATCAGCGATGAAGCGCTGAAGGCTCGATTGCGAGAGAAACTGACTCAAGCGATGCCAGACGTGCGCTTCTCGTTCGAACCCTCTGACATAGTCAATGAAGTGATGAGCTTTGGTGCACCGACTCCGGTCGAAGTTGCAATCAGCGGTCCGAGTTTTGCCGATAACCGTGCGTTCGCTGAGAAAGTGAGAATGGAACTTGCAAAGGTTTCCACGTTGCGCGATTTGCAGGTCGGGCAGTCGCTCGATTATCCGTCGGTGCAAGTCAACGTTGATCGCGAAAAAGCGGGGCTGGCTGGTGTGACGCCGGTGGATGTGTCACGCGCACTCGTAACAGCCACTTCATCCAGTCGCTTTGTGGCGGCAAACTATTGGGCAGATCCCAAGAGCGGTATCGCTTATCAAGTGCAAGTCGAGATGCCGCGTCCGGTGATGCGAACGCCCTATGGAGTCGACACGATCGGCTCGAGCGATGCGCTCGGAAACATCCCACTAAAGCGGACTGAGCATGGCCAGTTACTGGTTCGCGATGTAGCAACGCTTGAGCCCGGTACGATGCCCGGCCAATATGATCGCTACAACATGCGAAGACAGATTACTTTGACTGCCAATATCACTTCGCCTGATTTGGGCAGTGTTGGAAAAGAAGTGGAAGCGGCTATCAAGCAGGCCGGTGAATTACCGACTGGCGTGCAAGTCGAAACTCGCGGTCAACTTCCGCCGCTGCGTGAAATGCAATCTGGACTGACAATTGGGCTTGGGCTAGCAGTGTTGGCGGTGTTCTTGTTGTTGACCGCAAATTTTCAGTCAATTCGGCTGGCGATTGTCGCTGTCTCCTCCGTTCCCGCAGTGATCTGTGGCGTAATCATCATGCTATGGTTAACGAACACAACCCTCAACATCCAGTCCTTCATTGGGGCGATCATGGCGGTGGGGGTAGCGATGGCTAACGCTATTCTGCTGGTGACTGTGGCTGAGCAGCATCGCAGATCGGGTGATGAAGTGAGTCAGTCGGCGATCGAAGGAGCGAGCAGTCGGTTGCGGGCGATCGTAATGACCAGCTTGGCAATGATTGCGGGGATGATTCCAATGGCCTTGGCATTTGGGGAATCGGGGCAGCAGTATGCGCCGCTTGGCCGCGCGGTTATTGGTGGTTTACTTGCTGCGACGGCGGTGACTCTGCTTGTCCTACCCAGCTTGTTTGTGATGTTGCAACGCAAAGCGAACACGCGCTCAGCTTCGCTTGACCCCAATGATCCCGCTAGCCTTTATTACAACTCAAGTAATTAAGATTTTGGAAATGAAATCGATCATGAACATGGTGGTCCGCAAACGAATGGTGGCATGCAAATGCTGGTTGTCTATCTTCGCTATGGCCGCCCAGGTGCCCGCCTTCGCGCAAGCACCCGCGGCGAGTGGAAAGAACCTTGACCGCGTCACGGTTGGCAATCCTCCACGCAAGTCGCTCAAGCTCTTTACGACTCAGCCTGCCAAGATTCAACCGTATGAACGTGCGCCGCTAAACTCCAAATTGTCGGGCTACGTGAATGAAGTTCTTGTTGAGATTGGCGATGTTGTCAAAGTCGGTCAACCGCTACTTCGATTAAATATGCCCGAGTTGCAGGACGATGTGCGACAAATGGAGGCCAAGGTGGCCAACGCAGCGGCTGAAGTGACTCAAGCTGAATCGCAAATCCTGGCCGCTAAGGCTGTCGCGGAATCAAAAAAGGTGGGTGTGACTGTTGCGGAAGCAGGGACTGGCCGCAATGAAGCCGACTATCAGCGTTGGTCTGCTGAAACGAATCGTATTAAAGAACTAGCCGGACGAGGATCGGTAACGCCGAAGTTGATGGAAGAAACGAATAGCCAACTGCTCTCCGCGGACGCAGGGCGTCGTGAAGCGGCCGCGATGGTGTTGGCCGCAAAGGCAGCAGCCAATGAAGCGGCTGCAATGATCGGCAAAGCAGAAGCAGATCTCGTGGCCGCTAAGGCCAAGCAGCGCATCGCCGAAGCTGATTTGGCTAAGGCGAAAACTATGTTGGTTTATGCTGAATTGCGAGCGCCATTTGCTGGTGTGGTAACTCAGAGAGCGGTCGATGTAGGTCAGTTTGTTACTGGCGGTACCGAGAGGCCGTTGGTCGTTGTCGAGCGGACGGATAAAGTACGAGTTGTGGTTGATGTGCCCGAGTTAGATGCGGCTATGGTTACTGCGGGCGAAAACGGCGACACCGTGATTTTGAAAGTTCAATCGCTAGGCGGTCGTGAGTTCAGTGCAAGAGTCAGCCGAACTGGCTGGGCACTCGATGAATCCAATCATTCTCTTCGTACCGAAATTGACATCACAAACTCCGATGCAGCTCTTCGATCTGGGATGTTCGCATCAGCATCGATTCTTCTCGACAAGCGAGACGCAGTACTAACATTGCCTTTGGCTGCGATTATTCGGGATGGAAACGCCGCGTTTTGCTGCGTTGTCGTTGCCGGCAAGATTGAGCGCAAGCCATTGGAATTGGGACTTCGAAGCGGCGATGATGTTGAAGTTATGGGCGGACTGAATGAGACCGATCAGGTCGTGTTAGCCCGCGCAGCAGGCCTGCAAGTTGGTCAAGAAGTTAGCGTAATCACCCCCTCAAAATAGAACAACGTGCCAACAACGCGAGGCTCTCTGCGATCGGGAGAACGAGGCTCCTGCCGAGCCTTTCTCGGGCACAATGCACCGACGTCACGGTACTTTTGAACGTCTATGCACGCACTCAAGAGGCTTGGCATGAGCCTCGTTCTCCCGCGCTCGTTCAGACGAGGACCCGCTGGACCGATGCCCTAATATCGGCAAAGGCGGCAAAGTCAATCTGCTTGGTATTGCGATTTCCCCTTGTTCCGCATTCGTCTTTTGCGGATCGGCTTTGGTACCGAGCGTGACATACATTTGGAATGAATTCTATAAAACTGGTTTCGGCCGCACCAAAATGGAATGCAATCCACATGAAAACGATCACAATCAGTTCCGAATCCGAATGGAATGGCTGGCGGACGGGTTGGAATTCGCTCACTCGAAGCAATCCTATGATGAGCATGGAATGGCTCTCAGCTTGGTGGCATCACTTCGGCCTTGGGCAACAATTGCATATCGTTGCTGTCACTAGCGGCGCTCAATTGCTCGGGGTTTTACCTTGCTACTTGCAGCAAACGATGTTTGGCAAACAAATCCGCTTGCTAGGTACGGGCACAGTTTGCAGCGACTATCTGGGCGCGATAGTGGAACTTAGGTACGCAAACGAAGTATATGACGCGATTCACGAAAACCTTCGACAGTCGGCTGAATCAGGAGCCCTGCGAGGCATCGAATCGCTTTATTTTGAAAGTGTCTCAAGCGACGATACATGGCTTCAACCCCTGGCCGAGTTCGCCGACAAAGCTGGCTACTCCATTCGCACGCAGGCGATTGCCAACTCTTGGTCACTCGCTCTGCCAGACACTTGGGCTGAGCTTCATCAAAGCCAACGGGGGCATGGAGTACATCGTAAAGCCAAAAAATGTATGAGCAGGCTGGAGTCGGAAGAACTGCGCGTACGGCATATCACCGATTTAGCGCATCTAGACGAAGGCTTGGAGCATTTGATCCGACTTCATCAGGCTAGGCGCGAAAGCGTGGGTGACGATGGTTGTTTTGCTGATCCACGGTTCGAGGGCTTTCTGCTCGAAGCGCTCGCGGGCATGCTGTTTGAAGGAACGGCTTGCTTTATCCTGTGTGAATACGACGGGCAAGTAATCGGAGTCCAGCTGTTGCTCTTGGGTAGCGATACCGTCTTCATGTACCAGTCGGGCGTCGACCCGAGATTCATGTCGCTGGAACCTGGTCATGCGGTAGTCGCTGGCAGTCTGCTATTTGCGATTTCGCATGCTTACAAGGCATACGATTTTTTGCGCGGTGATGAACCTTACAAAGCGTTCTGGGGTGCACAAGCGAAAGTGTTACAACAAATCGTATTGGCTCCTCCTACCCTTAGAGCTCAGGCGATCGAAGCAGTCCAAAGAAATCTAAGTAAGCTGCGGCGTTACTATCGGGATTTGAATGGGACTTCATCTACTTCGAAGGGGTGAAGCTACTTCGCGGCCGGTTTCTAACGAAACCAGCTACGCATGGCGAGCGGATTGCTCGCTGCACAACCGGCGAAGTCGTCAGAATCAGAACCAAAGATTGCTGCTTTCAACAACTTAAGACTGGCATGGGCGACTTAAGTGACATAGGTTTCAAAGGTGTCCTAATTCCGTTCCTTAAAACTATGCTGCCCCAAAAATGCGTTCATTTGTTATCACTAACGAATTAGAGTGGAGTGGCTGGCGTTCCTCATGGGATTCGCTAGTACGAGTCAACCCCATGCTCAGTATGGACTGGCTTGGCGCTTGGTGGCATCAGTATGGGGTTGGGCACCAGCTTCATGTTGTCGCGGTTGCTGAGGGCAATCAGCTATTGGGTTTTGTGCCATGTTATGAACATGAAACGCGGCTTGGCAAACAGTTGCGGTTTATTGGGTCGGGATCTGTATGCAGCGATTATTTGCGAGCGGTTGTAGATCCTACATGCGCCGACGAAGCGTACAAGTCACTGAACGAATGTATGCACAAGTCTCTTACTCAGCGCGAAATCGAAGCCTTACATTTCGAGGGTGTTTCGCACGATGACGCGTGGACACCGCAACTGGCAACCTTTGCAAACGACTCAGGCTACTCGATGCGCGTACAGCCGATGGTCAACTCATGGTCGTTGAAGTTGCCAGCCAGTTGGATCGAATTGCATCAGAGTCAACGCGGTCGTAGCGTTTATCGTAAAGCCAAGAAGTGTATTGCTAGAATCGAATCAGGCGAGTTAACGGTGCGGCAACTAAGTCGCGTCTGTGAATTGAACGAAGGTATGGAGCACCTGATTCGACTTCATCAGGCGCGACGTGAAAGTATTGGTGATCAAGGCTGCTTTTCGGACGCGAGATTTGAGCCGTTTCTTCGCCACGCACTCAAGCAAATGCTCGCTGATGGCACAGCCTGTTTCTGCATGTGTGAAACGAATGGAATCGTTATCGGCATAGCACTGCTTTTGCTCGGCTCAGAAACTGTTTTCATGTATCAATCAGGCGTCGACCCTCGCTATCTAATGCTTGAACCCGGGCATGCGACCGTTACTGGTGGCTTGTTGTTTGCGATGGCAAATGGCTACAAGTACTATGACTTCTTGCGAGGTGATGAACCCTACAAGACTTACTGGGGTGCTCAGCCGCAGCGATTGCAACGAATCATTCTTGCCCCTCAGACCTTAAAGGCTCAAACGATCGAAGTAGTTTATCGCAACTTGAGCTGGCTGCGATCCTGTTACGACGATCTCAGTGGTTCGGGCATTAGAAAGAACTAGGGCAAATCGATAAGCATGGCTGACTTCGCAAACGCTATTTCTTCCCTTACTTCGCCGACGACAGCATTCGCGACGGGGCATTTCGCTTGTGCGCCCCAAAAGCAACCCAACAAGAACTGGCATGATCTGCCTGCTGTCGACTTGGAAGTTAGTTGGATCGATGAAGTTGAGCAATTCGTAAGTCTCATTCCGGCATGGAAGCGACTTGCGGAATGCTGCTTGTGCCCAAACGTTTTTTACGAGCCGCAGTTGTTTATTCCCGCGTGGAAGCATTTGCGAAACGGAAACGTCCGAGTGGCCATCGTGCAGGCGGCGCAGCGAGCACAACCTGGTGCACCTAAAGTACTGTGTGGAATGCTGCCTCTTGAGATCAGCAGAACTACATATGGTCTTCCGCTGCGGTCGGCCAAGCTCTGGCAGCATATGCACTGTTTTCTGACAACGCCGCTGATTCGAAGTGATTTCGCACAAGAGACGTTAAGTCAACTTTTCGAGTTTCTGCGAGACGACGAACATGGCGTGGGAGTCTTGAACCTGCCTTGCGTTCCAGCCGAAGGTCCGTTTCAGCACGCATTGGTGGACTTTTCTCGCGCCCAAAAATTGGCATGGCAACAAAAAGACATATTCCGTCGCGCTCTGTTCGTACGCAAAGCGTCCGATGAAGTTTTCATGGATGAGTGGCCTAGAAAACGAAGGCATGAACTCAATCGGTTGGAACGACGTCTAGAAGAGTCGGGTAAGTTGGTCATCGATGATTTTCACGTGGGCGATGATGCCGAACAGTTCGCCGACCAATTTCTTGCTCTCGAAGCAAGTGGCTGGAAGGGCTTGCAAGGCACCGCAATGGTCAAGACGCAGGCGCAAGCACGATTCCTCAAGGAAGCGATGCTTGAACTTGCGAGCGAGAATCGCTTGATGGGACTGACGCTGCGTTTGAATGATACGCCGATTGCCATGAAAGTTAATTTCCTGACACACAACGGTGGCTTCGCATTCAAGATTGCATATCACCCGCAATGGGCTAAGTTCTCGCCCGGCGCGATTCTAGAAAAAACCAATGTTTCGAAATTGCATGAAACCGAGCAAGTCCGGTGGATGGACTCCTGTGCCGTCCCCGATCATCCAATGATCAATACGCTATGGCCTGAGCGAAGGATGCTGCAATCGGCTGCAATCGCCACCGGACGATTGGGAAGTCGCGTAGCCATCGCGGCCATGCCACTAATGAAGTACGTGAGGGATTGGACCGGGGACGTGAAGACTAAGTTGAAGAGAGTTTAGTAGTATCCTAAATTTGACTGGAGTATGTCACCTTGAATAACTTGACACTAGAACGGACAACTGGCCCCACAACTCTTTTGACGGATCTGGATCGATTCGCATTTGCGTCCCGCTTCAATCGTGCTCCATTTATGATTCGTCACAATTTGACCCATCACCGACTGTTCGATCTGGGGCGGTTGATCGAACTCGCTCAATTCCTGCCAGAAAAGAGTGTCGAATACAACTCGGGCGAAGTTCCAGTAAGTCAGGATCCCAATTTGACTCCTCGCAATGGATTGTCGATCGCTGACACCATCGCCCGCATCGAGCAATGCAAATCGTGGATGGTGCTCAAGAACGTCGAACAGGACCCAGAGTATCGTGACGTACTGTATGATTGCTTAGATGAAATGCGACCGATGGTCGATCAAGTTGCACCGGGTATGCGAGTTCGGCAAGCGTTCATTTTCATCTCTTCCGCGGGCTCGGTTACACCTTTTCACATCGACCCCGAAAACAATTTCTTGCTTCAGGTTCGCGGCAATAAGCATGTTCAGTTATTCGATGCCGAAGACCGTTCGGTGATGACCGAAGAGCAATTAGAAAAGTTCTTTACTGGTGCGCATCGCAATATGCCGTACAAGCCCGAATTCGAGAATCGCGGAGCTTGGTACGAGCTGAATCCTGGCGATGGTTTGCACTTCCCGGTGGCTGCGCCGCACTGGGTCAAGAATGGATCTGAAGTATCGATTTCGTTCAGCATTACATTTCAAACCGACAGTTCGCAGCGTCGCCAATCGCTTCATCGCTGGAACAATGGTCTGCGCCGATTCGGATTGACGCCCAGTAACGTAGGCCGAAGGCATTGGGCAGACGAGCTGAAGTTTGTGGCCGTCCGCTGCGGTAGGTTTGCCAAGAAGATCACGGGCCGCGCCTAGTGTGATCGTTAATTCGCAGGTGACTTATCAGCCGGAAGGCGTTAGCGGCCGCGATTATTGGGGTAGCGGAAGCCCTCAAGACTTTCGGACCATTGGCAAATTGCTGAGTCACCGAAATGCTTGACCCATTCCGCTACCCCAAAATCTAACTTGGACAAAGCACTAGACTAGTTACTAGTGCTTCAACACAATTTAACTTTGGGATTAGCCGGAGTGCGCTAGCACCCAGTTCACGCAGCGGAAACCGGACGCTAGCGAGAGCGTCCCGCTTAAAAACGCAGGGAAAACGCGACTTTTCAAGCGACTGATCAGCCGGAAGGCGTTAGCCTCCGGTTGGAGACTTAACCGGAGGCTAACGCCGACGGCTTTCAAGCTAGCAATTTACCGCTTTTTGCC
>JANNNN010000801.1:0-4488 GCA_031398555.1 Planctomycetia bacterium
CTGCTGACTTAATAGCAATACTCTGACTTAGCTTCGTTTTCAGAGCTGGTCCTCTTTGATAACGGGAGCACGAGGCTCCTGCCGAGCCCCTCCTGGCGCACAAAACAGACTTTAATGTAATTGTAAACGTGAACTGGTCGCGCGCAGGCTTCCTTGTAGAACTAGAGGGCGTCCTCAGGTACAGTTGCGTCGAACTTGCTATCGAGATGTGCTCGGCAGGAACCTCGTTCTCCCGATGTATTGTTCGCTACAGTACAAGCAATTCTATTTAGTCAGCAGTCTTCGGCGGAGACTGGTGACTTAACAACAATACGGACCACAAAAAATAAGAGTGAGCGCATGAAAATATAGTCAGGAAATAAATTGCTTATCTCAGCGCCGTTTGGTGCCTTGCGGTGCACTAGCCATATTGCCACCCTGTGCGACGAAGACTTTGGGATCATCGACAATCCAAGGAGTCGTCCAGTGCTTGCCATCGTCGCCGTTAACGACGTTATAGAAGAATGAACGGAAACGAAGGGCTTTGTAACTGTAGGGAAACTGCGACGTGATGTAGTCTTCGGCAGTCAGATCTTCTACACCGGGTTTCGCATAGTAGTGAACCATGCCGTCTGGTGTAAACGACATTCCCAGCGTCCACCAACCCGTTGTTGTGACTTGTAAGCCTTTAAAATCGCCACCGTTGCTACCTGCGCGGATGCGCCAGTAAGCATAGTCAGCATCTTTTTTGGTTTGAGCTTTACTCTCGAGGACCAGGAAAAATCCAGGCCAGTAGATACCATCGTCCCCTTCTTTGTCCGGTCCCAAGTTAAACAGCGGTTTCTTGGGGGGAGTTGTTTCGAGAGCAGCTCGAAAAGCGAATTGAGGCCCGCTACGTTTTTCCCATTCATCAATGGGTGGCAGGAAAACGCGAGTTGTCACACTAGGTGACTGCGCGACGGACATCGGACCACCTAGTCGATTCTGTACATTGCAAATGAAATCCTCTTGATGCATCACACCGCTTGGGCGATTTGGAATGCCGGTGTATAGCGACTGCATCAACATCGCCCCTTCGCTGCCGGGTAGACCGCCGGGCGGAGTTTCAACACGGCGCACTACATCCGGATGACCGCGTTTGACCCCTTCGAACCAACGTCCGTTGGAAGAACGACCCACCGGCTGATGTTGGTTCTTGTCAATGTCCTCGGTGCTTTTTGGATTGTTGGGTACATAAGCCCAAGCTGGGTCTTCGAAATCATCCCCCACTGTGGCAACCTCGACTCCAGTTCCTGGCACAATGCCGCGAGCCTGTCCATAAACCACTCCCGCGGCCAAATTTGAGAGGGCGATTCCAGCCAAACTGATCGCGAAGAATTTTCGCATCGCGGGGGTCCTTTCCAATGGCATCAAACAGAGGCAATATGACGCTTGTAGCGCTTTACCTGTTTATTATCGGACGAGCGTCGATGGTTGTTTGACCATTCTGAAAACTCATTTTGCCCGGGTCCTCAAAGTCGTTCTCTCTTTCCCAGAGTGCGACTTTTTGATAAAAATCACACTGGAACAGCTCGCCGAGTACTGACTAGAGGACGAAATAGGTTCACGTAGAAGGGAATTGCTGTGATAGATGTAAACGAAGTACTAGCATTACACGAATCCACGGTCGCTCTTTGGCATCAGCAGCCGATTGAAAATCCTTACAGTGGTTGGCTAGGCATTGTTTGCCAGCAACACATCTTTAACTATGAACTTTGGCACCAAGAGGATATTGCTCGCAGCCCAACGGTTAGCGATTCGCAAATTGCAACCGTCAAACGAGCGATCGACCGATTCAATCAGGCTCGAAACGATCATATCGAAAAGATGGATGATTGGATCACAGAGCAACTTGAGAGCCGCAAGATTTCGCCCACGCCGGATGCACGACAGAACACTGAGACACCAGGTAGCGCGATCGACCGTTTGAGCATCATGTCGCTGAGGTTGTTTCACTACGAAGAGCAATTGCAACGCGACGATGTTAACGCCGAGCACACGCAGCGGATGCACATGCGAATTTCCTTATGTCGCGCCCAGAAGAGTGACTTGAGTCAATCGTTGCGAGAGTTACTTGACGATATCTTAGCTGGCCGCAAACGTCATAAGACTTATCGTCAGATGAAGATGTACAACGACCCTTCGCTGAATCCCTATTTGTATGCAGCCAAAAAAACGAGTCCAGTGTTGGCTAGACAGGTTTAGGGGGGTGCGCCCCATCGCGCACCCGCCGATGCTTGGCGAACACAAGATAAATCTAGCCATAGCAGGCTGTTGCCATATTGCCGCTTCACCTCGCACTTTTGCCGTGGACTGAAAAGTGAATATAGCTTCTGCGACGACGGTTCCAGTGGGATGCAATCACGGATTCCGCACCGGCGGCGAGAAACGATGTTCCAAGTAGAGTGCAAGCTGTTGTCGTGCGAATTGGAAAAGTGAAGCTGCCTCGTTCGCCGAGCTTGTCAGAATCCCCCAAGCTCCTGCCGGTAGTTACGGCTGCTCAACCCAGCATAGTCGACTCTAGCACTGTTTCGCAGCCAAATGTTAACAAGGAAGGTGAATTCATTCTGCGAATTTCACGTCAAAAACCCTCGCGTTGCTGGCTACAATTGAGGACAATTGTGCAACACTAATTCGTCATGACCAAGTAAACGCCAGCAACAACACAGAGGACTCCGAGGAGGCGTAGCGGAGAAATGACGTGCTGTGCGTAGCCTGCGCCGAAGTGATCAAGGGCAAGCGACAAAGCAATTTGACCAGCTAGAACTAAAGCCAGCCAACGCGTGGCTCCTAATCGCGGTGCGACCAGTAGCGATACAGTAACCATGTAGGTGCCGAGCAATCCGCCGGTCCAGGCCCACATCGGTAACTGCTGCAGTTTGGATGATTCTGGATAACCAACGCGCATCGACAGGCCGACGATTAGCAATGCGAGGAATCCGGTGGCAAAGCTAATAATGCTGGCCTGAAGTGGATGTCCGCATTGACTGGCTAGTCGGCCGTTGACCATCGGCTGCAATGCCATGACACAGCCAGCGAATAGTGCCAGCACGATTCCAAGCCATGTCGAAGCGCCAGTGAGCTTTTCCATTGTATCTTGCGTCTGTTCGAGTGTTTCCAAAATTTTATATTTTGCAGTTTGCATTTATCATTTTTCAATATCTGCACTAGCCAACCAAGACAAGAGTGAAGTGGAACTGAAAAAGTTAAAATGAAAATTGCAAATG
This sequence comes from Planctomycetia bacterium, assembly GCA_031398555.1. Lineage (GTDB taxonomy): Bacteria > Planctomycetota > Planctomycetia > Pirellulales > Pirellulaceae > Aureliella. The sequence goes on from JANNNN010000801.1 coordinate 3,246, forward strand.
CAAAAAGAGCTAACTCACTTCTAAAACTTTGGCCAACTTGGCACGTGTTTCTGGCGAGTTGATCTCAAGTTTTCCAAAACCTGGTAAAGCACCGAGCGTGACAGCGTGAGCTTGATGTTCAGCGTAATTAGTGATAAGCATTACCGGTAAATCCAAATACTCAGGCTGCGACTTAATCTGCTTTAAGATCACCATCCCATCAGAGTAGTCCATGTCGAGCTTGCGGTTGATGAGCACAAGGTCGATCGTGTCTTTCTGCAGAGCGGCCAAGGTGTCGTCCAAACCATGAGTCTGAACGACTTCGGCGCCAAAATTAGCTGTCAGCATACGGCGGACCGACGAATGATCCGGCCCACAGTTTCCAACGTCGAGTACACGGCGTTGATTCATAAAAAAATCCAGTTAACGAATAAGTAGAAAGCAATAGCGTGACTCAATCGAAGCACTCATCAGAAGGATCAAATTTGGGCGAGGCGACAATCAGCACTTTCATATTTCCAACTGCGCGATGACGTGTACCAGGGTGGATGACGAACGCCTGATTAGGCTCGACTGGCAAGTGTTTGCCATCTAATTCCAAGTACGACCCAGGGTCGCACTCCAAGATAAAGTAGGTCTCGGTCAAGCGTTTGTGATAATGCGTTTTCGCGGTAGCTTCAATTTGCGTTACATGCAACGAATACGGTACGCTATCCACGTCCATCAGTCCGCGGCGGGCGGTCCCACATGGACAGGTGATGCCAGGAAGTGATGCGTAATCGACCATTTCGTAACGGGGTTTCATAGCTGTCACTCGCCGGACCCTTTCAGAGTTGGAAGATTAAACGATAGAGTTTATGCTAGTTTGGGTAATTCATCTAGCGTGTAACGATTCTAGGGAATCGCGAAGGGCGGGCCGTGTGTTTGTCAAGCAAGTTTTTTGCTTTTTTTTTCTCTCATTTGACTGTACACGCGTCCACATTTTTGGTCCCTTGCTAGCACGGCTTGTAGCGGTTGTGCGCGACATAGTGACGGCAAACTCGACGCATATACACGGACTGGGCACGTGGGTAGTTTGCGAAGTTTATATTGGCGCAGCGGGTTCAGGCAAAAATAGGTTTCGCTCCTCAAGCCTATCTTTAACCCTGGCCGATATCTCCATCTGTCCAAGTGAATGACTTTCACAATGACGTGAAGGCCGCTTGGCAAGACACCGGATAACCTGCAAGAGCCCATGGATGGCTCGTCCGGTGACTGACGCGTA
>JANNNN010000813.1:0-3016 GCA_031398555.1 Planctomycetia bacterium
CTCGTATCTGATTCTTTTATTCATCGCAATGCCCCTAAAATACTTGGCTGGACATCCACAGATGGTCAGTATTGTCGGGGCTGCCCATGGAGGACTATTCGTAACCTATGTTGGCCTAGCGATCATGGGTAGCTTGGTTCACCGTTGGCCGTGGTGGTGGTTTGCGCAAGCCTTCGCGGCGTCGCTTATCCCTGGCGGTACCTTTTGGTTTGATGGCAAGCTTAAACGCTACCAAGCAGAGACGAAACCGAACAAGACAGGTGCTTCTTAGCGGGCTCCGCGCGAGTGTCGCCTTTCGCTCTGCGAAAGTAGCGCAGGGAAACACTAGATGAACAGTCGCTCGTCCGTTTGTTGATTTACGCCAATGAGTTTGACATCGAAGGCATCATAGCCAATCGCCCCAGAGCACGAGACGGTGAGAACACGAACCCAGTCCGCGATGGGCTGGGCATGCACGACAACTGGTATCCTGAGCCAACAAATCGCTCATACCAGCCCTTCGGCTTAGACGCGTTTGGTGGTGTCCATGTTCAGCCGTCAACGAGGAACAAAAACGCACTCAATCCAGTTGTATCTTGGCACAATCGGTGCCGCGTTACTGACGTGGAAGAGATAACAAATCGATCACTGGCTTTAACTCGGCCACTGACTCTCGGGTGAACACGTCGCCCGGCCGACCCGTTTCATTAAAGAAGCCGCAGTTGCGCATGAAGAATGATGCTCCGTCGGCACCAGCATTGAAATCAAGCCGTTGCCGAGTCCCACCCGTACCGTCAACCGAGAAGTTCGCCTTCACGCATTCGTGCCATTCACCTGAGACATCACACACCCAAACGTTCCCATACAATCCCTTGCGCTCAATGTGCCCCAGCGATGGATCGAAACTTTCCAAAAATGAATGAAACCCCCGGAGATGGGTGTCTGTCTTGGGACGACGAAAGCTCGCAACCAAACGCCACTCGTCGGCCGCTTTGTCGCCAAACCAAGCGGTGTAGACCGTGTTGCCCTTGCAGTCTGGCGTTACCTGCGTCAAGAAACGATATGTCTTGCCGGCCTTCCAAGGGTAAATCAAATAGCTTTGGCCACCTGATCCCTCATTGCCGAACTCTCCAATCTTTACTTCAGGCCCACGACCAAGGGCCACAATCCGCTGATCTTCTGGAATGTCTTTGGGATTATCTGTACTGAAAGGACTCCAGACGGAAAACAGCACGCGACGCTCCTGCGCCCCGTTGACCTGAATCCCAAAGTACCCCTCGCCAAACCCATTGGCCATGTAATACGAGCCGATCGGATCTTGGCCCTCGGGTACCGTAATCTCGCTGTATGCGTACTCAAGCTTGAGGTCCTTGGGGACTTCATATCGGAGATGTACCGATGGCCCTCGGCGTCCCCAATAGAACATGTTGCCCTTGTTGGTGTTCACGTAGTCCAGCTTCAGGTCTTGTTCTTCGGACGCGACAAGGAGCTCACGCACTTGCGCAAAACCACGCTCGCTCAATTGCAAATCAACGCGAACATAGCCGGCCTCTGCAACTGAAACACTTCCCAGTGACTGCGAGGCAAACTCAGTGCTAGTAATTGAGACCGGCAAAGTTTGCGATGCGACCTTCGCGATTACCTTTGAAACCCCCTCGGATACCTTCGCGTGAATCGCGAGGCTCAACTCGGCCGGCCGATCGACGCGAAAGTAAATCGAGTACACGGACGTCGCGTCTCGCAAGGCGATCGTCCCGTCACGCTGAATGCCGTTGCGACCGGACGTCGAATCGATCTGAAATGCATTGCCCGCCACGGGCACAACCCAGTCAGCGGCATGCGTCCCATGACAGGCGAAGCCGACAAAAGCCAAGACAGCCAACACACACAATCGGGCTGCTGAAGTTCCACACATTTTAAATCTCCACTTATTCTCAGTTGCTTATTCAACGCGAGATCTCAATCCACTACCGATTAAACGTCAGCACGCTTGTTCGATCAACTTTCCAAGGCAATATGCGCGCAAGAGGTATCGCTACCACTTGTTTTAAGACCTTCTTTTCACATCGTACCAGAACGGCGTGACGTCGGTCATGAGAGGAAGTAACGATGTTTCAATGTTCACCTGCTCGCCGCAGCAGCCAGTCGATTGCTTGAGAGTCGTGACTGACTGTCAATGTCAGCTGAGCGTCAGTGGGACAGAGCCGTTTCAACTGCGACGGATACTCTTTGAGAGCATCTTTTGACAACGATCTGTTACGACCATCAACCAAACTTTCACAGCGCACAGGCAAACGCTCGGCGGCCTGCACGATCAGCCAGTGGTGACGCATAGTCGATCCCTTCTGTGTTTGGATGTTTTGCTCGGAACTTCCGTTCTACTAGCTCGATGGACTTGTTGCAAACTCGTTCCGAGCCTCTTCGCCGATTGAGCCCACGCTTCGACCTCACGCCGTTGACAAAAAAAAGGCTCGGAGCAATGGCCCCGAGCCGACTGTGATAGATACGTCTGCAGATGAATCCAAACGAAGGCTAGATCACACAGTTTGCTACGACGGGTAGGTCGTCTCGCGAATACTGAGTGGTCTCCTTCCATTGCTCTCCGGATTTGTAACTGCGGGCGATGTTGAAACTATTCAAGGAAATTCCGAAACGGGATGCCACCGTCTCGTCCCGTGGCAGGCAGCTCCAGAATCAAGTCCTTCGCTTCACCAAATCCATTGTCCACAACCGATGTCGTAGTCCCTTCGTGGCCATTGGGAATGAACAACTGCGGGTGATCGAAGGGCGCCTTACGATAGCGAACTCGCTCATCCGTAAGGGACTTTAAAAATGCGACGAGCGCATCTTTCTCAGCGGCACTCAGCCCGAGTGGTCTGATGTCGGCATCAAGATCAGCGATGTTTTGAGTTGCAAAATCGCCGCCTCGGTTGTAGAAGTCAACGACTTCACGAAGCGTACGCTGCCCTCCGTTGTGGAAGTAAGGTGCAGTCAGTTCGATATTACGCAGCCCCGACGTCTTAAACGCCCCGTCAGC
>JANNNN010000816.1:0-6634 GCA_031398555.1 Planctomycetia bacterium
GTTTCGTAGGAAACCGGACGAATTTGTAGACCACTTGTTGCGTAACCGGTTTCTCACGAAACCAGCTACGAGGAAATCCCGGTTTTTTACGAAACCAGCTACCTGAGCTGCGGCTAGCGTTTCTTCAAGAAGCTGATGAGCTGATTCATCTGTTCGGGTGTAATTTGTTGTTCTAGTCCTGTAGGCATCAGTGAGACGCCGGTGCTGCGCAACTGATCGATATCGCTTCGAGCGATCGTGTGCTTTTTGCCACCGGCCTCGGCGATAACAATCTGCGAAGAGGCTTCTTCGGCAATGATGCCCGCGAAGACGCGACCGTCTTGGAGCAGGACTGAATAGCTGGAGTATTTGGGGTCTACTTCACGATTTGGGTCAAGAATCGTTTCGAGCAATTGTTGTGGGCTTTTGTCTGCGAGTTGCTTGAGTGGCGGACCAACGTCGTTTCCCATTTCGCTAAGGCGATGGCATTGAGCGCATACTCGATTGAAGACGAGCTTGCCGGCTTCGGCGTCACCGCCCGTAATTGCTGGTGTATATTGGTCGATGATGGCCGCGCGATCGGCAGAGACGGAAGTGAGCAGCTCAGCAAATTGTTTGCCCAGAGCGTTATCGTTGGCGGCCAGCAGTCGCACGCGGGTGTCGGGTGGTACTTGTGCAGGCAAGACCTTTTTCGATTTAATAGCCATTGCAAGAGTGGGCAAAGTCGATGGGTAGCGCATCAAGCCGCTGAGAACTACGCGTTGCAAATTGGGGGTCAAATTCTGGAAGCGGTCGATGAGCAATTCACTGGCGGCATTTGGGTCGGACCACAATAGCGAGTCGATTATCGGTAGCTGTTGGGACTCTGAGTTGGCCGGCACAAGGACATCGGTGGCAATCGCTTGCTGACGAGCGTTAGGCAACATTCCGATCCAGGCCAGTGCATCGGTTGGTGAACCTGAATTCGCCAAGGCTTGCGCGACTTCTTTATCGATGAAAGCCATGGTGGCATCGGTGACTTTGGGTTCGGCAAGTTTTAATAAGCGTGACGCATCGGCCGCTGACGGGAGCGCGCGCAGCCCAGCCAGCCAGCTCGTGCGCACCTTTTCGTTTTCCAAGCCAGATGACAGTGATTGGCCTATCTCCTTTGATTGTGACTCAGACTTCTTCGTCCAAGCAGGCATCATGAGTTCCAGCCATGATCGAAGGCTCTGCGGTGTGAGGTTCTGCGGGCTGTTCTGTAAGCTGTTTTGGAAAGCGATTAGCTGCGGTGCTTCATCACCGGCAGCGATGGCAATGATCGCACGAACAAGAGGATCTTCGACCAAGATCAATCGCTGTAGCAAGTCCATTCGTTGCTCAGAGGAGAGGAAGGCGGCTGTTAGGGCAACTTGCAGCTGCACCTGCGCTGCAGTGCTGGACGATGCCTTGATCAGTTCGGGAATGAGCTCTTTGGCTAGTCCGTTTTCGCGAATCAGCTTGATCGTGTGAGCTTGTACGTGCGGTTCGGTGGTGTTTAGCGACTTACGGAGGGTTGCTTGATTGAGCTGACCGAGGCGATTAAGGCAATGCAAAGCGAGGATGCTTGCTTCGGCGTTGTTGGTTTCTGCGACTAGTTTTAATTCAGCAGATGCATCCTGAGCGTTGCGTTCGACCAGTTCTTGACTAGCCGATCGGCGTTGCCAAGCGATGGGGCTGGCCAGTCTCGCGACGAGTTCTTGGTTCGTGCAATCGAAAATCCATTTTTTTGGGGGAGCCATTCGCGTAGTGAGGTCATTTGGTTTGAGTCGCCAGATGCGGCCTCGATCGCGACCGCTGGTGAGGTCGAGGTGTTTTTTGATCATTGGCGGGAGGCTCTTGGGGTGCTCGATAACTTCGCGATACATGTCGGCGATGTACATGGCACCGTCGGGGCCATCGCCGAGTTGAACGGGTCGAAACCAAATGTCGCTCGAACGCAACAACTCGGATTGCGGGTCGATGCGATTGGCTGTGTAAAACAAACCGTTGGGTCGAAGTTGTTTGCGATGAACCAGATTGCTGCCAACGTCGCAAACGATGGCGGTATCGGAGCCTGGGAGGCCGAAGCCAGCTTCCTGATCCATGATGAGTGTTGCGGTCGCGCCGGTAAAATAGCCAGCCGCTCGACCACCGCCTTCAACGACGCCGGGCGCTACGCCGCTCATACGCAACCGCGTCCGCACGATTCGCCAAGGCTCGACTGGACTGGTGCGAAAGACTTCGGCTTGGGGACCATCTTCGGCGATGCTATGGCGGAGACTGGGGATCGAGATGTTGGTGGGGTGTTCGCTGAGCCACTGATCGAGATCGATGATTTGCTGGAGGTGGTCACTGTTGCTGGTGACGAATTTATCACCCCAGCGATTGAAGTTCATACCGTGTTGGCCACCGCCGCTTTCAGGAGTGAGTGACTTCGTTAGTGGATCGATCGCAAAATCTCGGCCGCGAAGTTGGACTTTGTTTTGGCGAATGTCCGCACCTGAGCTACTGGTGGCGCCATGGATGTAGCCATCGACGCCCCAGCGGAGACTATTGACGAGGCCTTGAACGTTAGTGCGTTGAAAACCTTCGAACCAAACTTCGGACTTATCGCTTTTGCCATCTCGGTCGGTATCGCGGAACCAAGTAATGCGTGGAGGTTCGGCGACTAGTACGCCATCGCGCCATGGCCAGATAGCGGTTGGCCATGAAAGCCTGTCGACGAAAGTTGTTCGCTCGTCCATCTTTCCGTCGCCATCGACATCGCGCAGCAGCGCAATACTGCCCAGGCATTCGGTCTCTTGTTCGCTGTAGTCTTTCATTTCGACAACAAACAACTGGCCGCGTGTGTCGAATGCAAACGCAATTGGGTCAGCGACTAAAGGTTCTGATGCGACGAGTTCGACGGTGTAACCGGGAATCGATTCAAAGCTCTGACGTTCTTCTTCGGGGGACTTAGGTGGGATGCGCGGCAGTTCGGCCGAATAGTCTTTGTCAACGGCGTCTGGCGTGGCGTCTTGCGCAATGGAACTGTTTACAGCAACAAAGCTGCTGACAGCCACACACAGCACTACGCAGTAAATACTCACTATCCAACGCATCTTTTCAGTCCTCTTGGTTCCAGAACTACCGTCAAGTCAAACAGCATAGTCTGAGCAAACACGGTACACTGAAAGTTGCGAATTTAATTCGCACTTTCGAGCAGAGCGGTTGTCGAACAAAAGCGTTAGGTGCAAAGTTGCTGTTGAAGATTATCCTTACAATTCTAACAACAATTGGTGCGATCGTTGTGCTTGGCATCGCGATCATCTTTGTGCTGTACTTTATTGTGGCGCGAAAAATCACATTGCGAGTTCGCCAGTCACTGCGTGAATTTGAAGCGATGCAGGGCGAAGGAGCCATCGACGCGGACTACTTTCGTTCGATTGAAGAAGGTTCGGATTCTGAATTCGATGTACCTCCTATGCGGATTCATTTGCGAAGGGCTTCGCCGGTAATTTGGATGAATGAAAGTGGTGTGGAGGAAGGAGCGAAGTGGATTCGAAGCCACGGCTTCGAATTTGTAGACGATTTTTTGATTGAAGAACTTCCCGCATCGAGGCTTAAGGTGTTTTTAGCCGACGATCGAATCTTGGTTGCGGCAATACGACAGGACCAAGCCGACGATCCGGCGTACGTCGAGTTTTGTTTTGATTTGGGTGATAATCAGCGCGGCGGAGTGAGCAATCCGCCGAATGCAACGGTGCCCCTTCCCGGCGGGGCTATCGGGGAGCACTTCAACGATGATTTCAGAGAGGGCGTTCATATTCTGCCAAGGATGCTCGCCCGAGCTCGTGGGTTGGCGGAGGAGAATGCGGCGTTAAAAATTGACCGTGAAAATATTGAGGCGTTTTTTGAATTGGCGCATGCGGCCGAGATGGATATGCGGATCGAGCGCGGCGGCTTGACGGCAGAAGAGATTCGGTTGGCCTTGGAGCAAGATCAGCAATCGGTGTCCAAAGCCGAGATTGAGGTCATCCAGCGCGACTGGCAGAACGCCATCGAGCGATTTCTCGTCGAGCAATCTCCCAAGGGCGCCGAGTACATTGACGAAAGCGGTGAAGTCGTTGCTGTTCATGATGGGAGTCTAAGTACATACTTGTTAAATCGCTTTAGCGATTTTTACAAGAGCGAAGACAAGGTCGAGTCGGAAGATATCTTGCGAATTCTGGGCGAGCTGGAGACATTGTTACGATTGTTTAAACCCCGAGAAGCCATTGCGAGATTTCGCCCGTTGTTGCCCGAGTCGATGCGTTTTAGTTTGATCGATCAGTTGCGCAATCCGGTTGCAGCGGATTTGTATTTATTACCCCAGTTGAATTGAGGGTGATATAGTGCGGTCTTTGAAATTGTACGCAATCCGCTAAGCTATAAGTTGAACGGCGGCTCAATAAAAGTACTTTGTCAAGAACCAAAGCCATGCACTTCACTCGTCGCGCAGGTTTACTGCTTCACATCACTTCCCTTCCAAGTCGTTTTGGTATTGGTGATTTCGGATCTGGCGCGCGGAGCTTTGTAAAATTCTTAAGCGATGCGGGAGCTGAGATTTGGCAAGTGCTTCCGCTAGTCCCTGCGGCTGCGGGCAACTCGCCGTACTCTGGGCTGTCTGCGTTCGCTGGGAATCCACTGCTAATCAGCCTCGACGATCTAGTGACTGAGGGACTGCTTCATGAGAATGACTTGGCGGGCTATCCACAGCTGAGTGACCAGGCGGTCGAATATGGGGAAGTCATTGCGGCCAAGTCCAAGCTGTTGAAGCTGGCGTTCCAAAAGTTCGAACAGAGCCGCGGCGGTTTGCAAAGTGAACTGAACCGGTTTTGCTTGGACCAGCAAGAGTGGCTGGAAGACTATGCATTGTTCGTGGCGATGTCGGAGAGTTTTGGAACGACAGATTGGAGTCGTTGGCCGCAGGAGCTGGTACAGCGCGAACCGACGGCTCTCGATCGATGGCGATTGCGATTGTCGCAAGGGATCGAGCAGGAGAAATTCACGCAATTTATTTTTCATCGTCAGTGGTGGGCTCTCAAGCGGTTGGCGAACGATCACAAGATTGAATTGCTTGGTGACCTGCCGATCTTTGTGGCTTATGAAAGCGCTGACGTGTGGGCAAATCAGTCGTGCTTCTACTTGGATGACGCCGGTAAGCGTTTGGTTGTTGCGGGAGTTCCGCCGGATTATTTTGCAAAGACGGGACAGCTGTGGGGCAATCCGCTTTATCGCTGGGATGTCTTGGCTCGCGATGATTACAGTTGGTGGGTCCAGCGGCTGCGACATAGTTTAAAACTGTACGATTCGATTCGGCTGGATCACTTTCGTGGATTTGAGGCCTATTGGGAAGTGCCAGCGACGGCTGAGACTGCCGTGGATGGACGTTGGGTGAAAGGCCCTGGGGCAACAATGTTCCAGTCAGCTAGACATCAGTTGGGGCAGTTGCCGATCGTGGCGGAGGATCTGGGAATGATATCCGATGAAGTTCATCAGTTGCGCGAGGAATTAGATTTTCCTGGGATGCGGGTCTATCAATTCGGGTTCGACGACGAGGGCGGGCGGTACCATCGGCCAGAGAGTTATCCTGAAAATTGCGTGGCGTATACAGGCACGCACGATAACGACACTCTCGTTGGTTGGTTGAATTCGCGAGCGCTACGATTCAAGCCTGGTGAGGACATCTTAGAAGAATACATAGACGCGACTGCACCAGACGCCTACTGGCGAGCGGTCAGCGATGTGGTCGAGTCGAATGCCAACACCATCATTTTGCCGCTTCAAGATTTGTTGGGATTGGACAATAGCGCGAGAATGAATGTGCCTGGTCAAGCGGATGGCAATTGGGGCTGGCGGATCGAAAGCCGTCAAATGACGGGGGAGGTCGCCCTTCGTTTCAAGCAGCTTTTGCAGCGATGTGGGCGTGTGGGCAATGCGGTCAGTTTGGTGAATGGCTGAGCACTCATCGGCGAGGACGTTAGCCAGAACCGAGATTGGGGACATGCTCGCAGCACTCGGCGAGTGCGCCATTTTGGTCGCCAACTAGATTCCACAAATTACCGGTGTTGAAGGCGGTTATTGAATCTTGTCCATCGCCACCATCCAATAGCCCGCTGAGAGAGGCATTCGGTGTTAAGACCGAGAAAACTTCATTACCAGGCCCCGCTAACACTTTTCCAAAGGACGCGAACTGGATGCTCCGTGCACTTGTGGAATTAGGCCCATTGATGGCATAGGTGATTGCAGAAACCGGTCCGATGATCGTATTAAGCGCACTTGAGCCAAGTACAGTTTCTATTCCGGTAAACAGTGCTATCTCAGAAGTCGTTCGCGCTTCTAGGTTCACTGTCACTGGTTGTATATAGTTGCTGTAATCAAGTGTGTCAGAGTCGAGTGCGCCGTCGATAGTGCCAAAGTCACTGCCTGTTGCCATCACCGACCAGCGATCAGTTGAGAGCTCCTAACGAAACTACAATAACTTTTTCGCGTTAAAAATTCTTCTTGAAAACGAAAAAACCTCGAGCCAAAGATTGACTCGAGGTTGTGCAGTTTCAGCTGCCTGAAGCTTGTTGAGCAAGTCCCCTCACCCCCGACCCCTCTCCCCGAAACGGGGCGAGGGGAGTTGGTTGGA
>JANNNN010000896.1:0-1642 GCA_031398555.1 Planctomycetia bacterium
GTGATTTTCGTGAATCGTTGAGCGAACTGTTTCAACGCTGTGGATTTTGTACGCACTTGGCCTCTGATGGCTGCGAAGCGATCGAAATCGTGCGACAGGAATCTGAGATTCATTTAGTGCTGCTAGACGTTCATATGCCGCGACTGTCTGGTTTGGACGCCCTTGAGCAAATTCGTAGGTTGGTCGAAAGTACGCTGCCTTGCATCATCATGACCGCCAAAATGGACGACCGCATCAAGCAACGAGCCGCTGAGCTGCAAACGCATTCGCTGCTTTCAAAACCTTTCACGTTGCGAGATATCACCGGCACTGTCGAAGATTTAATGCTCCGTTCGTACGGCTGGAGCATGTGATACGGTTCCGTCCATGCGCGAATGCCAAATTCAACTTCCTAGCCTATCTGAAACTCAACGATTCGCTCAAGCCTTATCGGCCGCAATTGAATTACCCATGGTCGTTGCCCTAGGTGGCACACTGGGCGCCGGCAAAACGCAACTGGTTAGATACGTTGCCCAATCCATTGGCGTGGCTGCCGTGGACGTTACCAGTCCAACTTATGTCCTCTTGCAGCGTTATGTTGGTCGGTACCCAATCTATCACTTCGATTTCTATCGGCTTGAATCGGCCGCCGAAGTCTGGGATTTGGGCATCGACGAATTGTTTGAGCAGTCGGTATTGATCTTCATCGAGTGGGCTGAGAAATTTCCCGAATGCTTACCCTCAGATCGACTTCATATACGGCTCGAACCCGGGGAATCCGCTGCTGAGCAATGTCGACTTGCGAGCCTTACAGCCACCGGACCGCGGGCCGAGGCACTACTCGCAAGGTTAAATCAGTCGTAGCTTGGGACCATTTGTCCGGAGCGCATGAATTTGGTTTGTGGACTGAGAATCTGGAAAACGGCACGGACGAGACAAATGGTCCCAGCCTACGGACGTGAGTCTACGGGTGGCTACCCAGGGGGACTAGAAGTAGGTAAACTGCCAGAGGACTAATTTCTCTTCTCAAGTTCTATTCGAAAAACCTTATGCCCAGTTACGTTGTCCGCTGCGGAACCATGCACACTCTGCATGTGATGCAGGCGCGTGACGATTATCGTCGCGGCGTGCGAGTCATTGCGCGAACCGCCCGAGGACTTGAAACTGGCGAAGTCTTGTGTGTTGCCGATCAACGAGCGCTGGCGGCGATGGTCGACCCACCGGGTGGCAACATTCAACGTGAAATGACGGCCGAAGACGAGAACGAATACGCTCATTTGCTGACAAAGAGCGTCGAAGAAGCCGACATTTGTTTTAAGGTCATTCGCGAGCTGAACTTGCCGATGGACCTGGTCGATCTTGAACGAGTGTTTGGTGGCGAACGGATGGTCATCTACTATCTATCCGAAGATCGAGTTGATTTTCGCGAGCTGGTAAAGCGCCTGGCCCATGAATTTCAAACGCGCGTCGAAATGCGGCAAATCGGTGTTCGCGACGAAGCGAAATTATTGGCCGATTATGGCGACTGTGGCAAACCAGTTTGCTGTAACAGTTTCTTAATGAAAATGCCGCCTGTTTCAATGAAAATGGCCAAGCTGCAAAAAGCCACCCTTGACCCAAATAAAATATCGGGCCGATGCGGAAGACTAAAATGCTGCTTACG
>JANNNN010000924.1:0-1492 GCA_031398555.1 Planctomycetia bacterium
GTTTATGGTCGACAATCGACTGATGAATGGCCGCGAAGCGATGGTGATCGATATGGATCGATGCACGCGTTGCGACGATTGCTTAAGAGCCTGTTCGACGACTCATGGGGGCGGGCAACCCCTTTTCTCGCGAGCAGGACCGCAATACGGGCCGTGGATGTTCGCTCAAGCGTGCATGCATTGTGAAGATCCGGTGTGCATGATCGGCTGTCCTACGGGGGCCATACACCGCGACCAAGAATCGGGCACGATCAATATTAATTCGCAAACCTGTATCGGGTGCAAATCATGCGCTGAGAGTTGTCCGTATGACAATATTCGCATGGTGAGCACCAGCGATAACGCCGGACGTGTCCGCATCGACGAATCGAACGGTTTGCCAATCTTACAGGCAACCAAGTGCGATTCGTGCAGTCAATCACAGTCCGGTCCCGCGTGTCAGTCGGCTTGTCCGCATGACGCATTGATTCGAATCGATTTGGGCGACCTACACAAGGTAAGTCAATGGATGCAACGAAGAGCCGCCTAGTGTCGTTTAGACAACGCCGAATCATCGCATCGTCGCTGACGCTCGTGGCGGTGATCGCCACGGCGCTCGCCGTCCAGTCGATCGCAAATCGATTGGGAGACGCGGCCACAGCAACGGGCTGGACCTTGCTGGTGGCAACGGCTGGTCTTTATTTGCTTAGCCTTCGGAAGAAACTGATTGGGTATCGCTTGGGCTCAGTTTCTGCTTGGTTGCAAATGCACACTTACATGGGCAGTTTTGCGAGCATCGTCTTCCTGATGCATATCGGCTGGCCCATTGGCGGTTGGTTTGAAATCGCACTGGCGGCGTGCTTCGCCATTGTCGCGGTCACTGGGATCGTACTTACCTATATGAGCCGCTCGTTACCGAAGCGTTTAGCCGCCATCAAGCAGGATTTTCGCTTGGAATTAATTCCAGCTATGCGATTATCCGTTACGAAAGACGCCCACGATTTGGCGATCCACTCGGCCAGCTTCGGCGAAGGAGCAACGCTAGTAGAGTACTATCAGCGACGCTTGTTGCCGTTTTTTCTGAGTCGTAGGAGTTTACTTTATCGCTTGTTTCCAACCGGATATACGCGACGACAGCTTGTGCGAGAGCTTCATGATCTCGATCGTTATTTAGCTAGTCAAGGACTGCAAAGCCGCCAGCAATTAGCGGCCATTGTTCAGTCAAAAGACGACTTGGACTATCACTACGCTCTACAGACTCGACTGCGAATGATGTTTGCGATGCACATTGCGCTTACTTGGTCGCTAGCGATCATGATCGCGGTTCATGTCATGCTCGTCTATCGATTTCAAGGGGCGGTGCTGTGAGTAAAGAGGGTCCGCAACGCGATGTGACTGAGCCGCGATTCCGGCCGAACGCTACTTGGGTATGCGGTCACAGCGACCTTGGTTTTGCTTGCGCGCACGGCCCGGCTGCAAATGGAAAGTGTGGCAACCAAGCCAAGGTCTGCTC
>JANNNN010000941.1:0-5158 GCA_031398555.1 Planctomycetia bacterium
GCACGTGCAGCTGCGGCCCCGACAGCACGTGCGCGTTCGTCTGCGACGCGCCGCCGTGCCACGCCGACTGTGCCGCGGGCTCGACGTGCACGCTTCGATGCCGGGACGGTGGAGCAGACACGTTCGATGATGGAGCGGCAGCTCGAGCAAATGACCCGGCTGATTGACGATCTGATGGACGTGAGCCGCATCAACCAGGGCAAGATCCAGTTGCAGAATACAAGGATGTCGCTGGCGGATGCTGTGCGGAACGCAGTGGATACCAGCCGCCCGCTGGTCGATGCTAAGGGCCACGAACTCGTTGTGAACATGCCGCCCAAACCGATCTACGTTGATGGCGACTTAACTCGCTTGTCGCAGGTGTTCGCCAACCTGTTGAACAACTCCGCCAAGTACACCGACCCAGGCGGACGCATCCGCCTGGCCGTCGAGTTGCAGGGGAGCGACGTGGTGGTAAGCGTGGCGGACAACGGCGTGGGCATCCCTGCCGATATGCTGGGTCATGTGTTCGACATGTTCGCTCAGATCGATGGCTCGTTGGAGAAGTCGCAGGGTGGGCTCGGCATCGGACTGAACATCGTTAAACGGCTCCTAGAGATGCACGGCGGCACTATCGCCGCCGAAAGCGGCGGACCCGGCCTGGGCAGTACGTTCACCGTGCGGCTGCCGTTAGCGGTGTCCATTACCGACGAGATTTCGAACGACCGATCCACCGACGAGCAGGCCAATCCCGCCGCTCGCCGCCGCATCCTTGTTGTGGACGACAGCCGGGACGGAGCATTCACATTGACTATGATGCTGAAGCTCTTGGGCAACGATACGCAGACTGCGCACGATGGCCTGGAAGCCGTCGCCATGTCAGAGGCGTTCAAGCCGGACGTGATCCTCATGGTCATCGGGATGCCGAAGCTGAACGGTTACGACGCCTGCCGTCGCATCCGTGAGCAACCGTGGGCCGATGGCATAGTGATCATAGCCTTGACCGGTTGGGGCCAGGAGGAAGATCGCCAAAAATCGAAAGGCGCCGGGTTCAATGGGCACTTAGTCAAACCGGTCGATCACGCTGCGTTGCTGAAGCTGTTAGCAAACTCGTGACCAAACGTTAGATCGATGTGAAGTGATCGGAAATTGATTACGCAAAGTTATTTAGCGAATCTCCTAGTCAGACCTGCAAGCAATTTGCTAGAGCCAGCAAAGCAGCTTAAACAGATGGTAGCTGGGTTCTACCGGAATGGAGAAAAGTAAGTCACAAAATCTCCGGCCGCTCATTACCCGTGTGCAAGTTCGCAACTTTGGGCTTCCTGGTGAGGCAGAGCAAACGAAAAAAAGAATCCCGAGTGAGACAGAAGGTTCATAACCCAGAGTCGTTAACCCGGCGGTTTTCATAACCCAGAGACTCTGAGAGTATTTGTCTCTGGTTGGCCCCCAGAGAGGGGCTGTTTTGACGAGAGTCGCGGCTGAAAAACGTGTCTCTGGAGCGTGTTCGCGACCCTGAAGATTGCAGGGAACTACGAAAAAAGCCGACGATTAGCGCGTTCGCTGAACGTCGGTTTTCGGTGTTAACCTGCGTTGGTCAGTTTCCTAACCAAACAGAGAAGTTGCTATCGCCGGATTCGAACCGACGACCTTGATGTTATGCATAAGTAGCGAAACTTCGTGAATATCGATCGGCTGCAACTAGCTCCGGTCACCCAGACCGGAGCAGATTACTGTTAAGATTCGATGCTCCGGCGTGCCCAACCGGTGCGAGTTAGTGCAATAAAGACTGGTGATCCCAATGACAACCAGACCGCACAAGTTTTGGAAGTTACGAAGACGGAAGTAACAAGCTTGAGTAGTTTACCGCTTACATACCAGTTGCTTTTTCGTAGTCGGCTTGTCGAAAGACCAGCAAAGGATCGATCCCCACCACGAGATATTCGGTAGTCTCCTCGGGGTTTCCCGCCAGCTTAATTTTAACTGTGAAGTGTGGCTCCGGCTTGCCAGTAACCTCAGTGAGAATTTCATATTTTTCGAGCTTCGCCCCCGCGCGCCAGCGAGCGTCGAACACGTCTACGCTTGGTTTGACGCTCGTAATCGAACCATGCGCGGTACCAGACTTCCAAGTTGAAAGCGCGGTTTCAATCGCTTTTCGTGCCGACTCGCTAGTAGGTTTATAGCTCTCGATAGACTTCCCGGCACAACCCAGCACGCAACATATAAAAACCATCGCACCGATGGCCAATGTGTATTTCAAGAACTGCATATCTACTCATCGATTCGTTAGCGTTCGACCTCGTAACCATCGCCGCCGTCGAACCGCGAAAAACATGGCGGGAATTAGCAAATCGACGATTTCGTCTGCAATCAGGATACCACCTAAAACTGGGGCGGCCATGGGACGGATAACATCCGCCCCAACTCCAGTACTCCATAGCAATGGCGCAAGGGACAGGACCATCGTCGCCTCAGTCAATAGTTTTGGTCTTATACGATGAACGGCACCCCGAATGATGCAATCGCGTAGCTCTTCGAGTGTTGCCAATTCGCGCAATCCACCTGCGTTCGATATTGCCTGTCGCAAGTATATGATCATGACCATGCTGGTCGCGGCAGCCATACCGAAACATGCCAAGTATCCAACACCGACGCTAACGGAGAACGGATAATCTAAAACCCATTGTGCTAGCGCCCCGCCCGCGAGTGCGCCCGGGATTGACATTAGCATCAACATCGCATCGGCAAAATCGTGAAAGGCGAATAGCAGAAGCAAAACGATGAGAACAATGCAAAGCGGTACCATCCACAGTAGGTTATTGCGAGTGCGCGCCGCATGCTCGAATTGTCCAGTCCACTCGATCGAAATCCCTGCTGGCAAAGACGCCATTTCCAGCATGTCCTTGGCTTCGTTTACCCAATCGGTCGCATCGCGACCACGCACATTTAAACGCACATAATTACAGAGCTGGCCGCCTGTGCTCTTGATCGTTGCGGGCCCATCAAAGTGCCGCACACTCGAGATTTGGCCAAGCCCAACGAGTTCCACTGGCCCATCATTTCCCTCGTAATGCACTGGGTTCTCAAAAATCCCTTTCGAACGTAATGCGAGTGACGTATCGAGAACTGTGTCTCCGGCGGAGTCTATGGGCGGCTGGATCATCAGTCGGAGCGGTACTTGGAACTGGTTACTCTCAGCTAAAATTGGTTCAAGCAAGTAACCGGTGGTTGCCGCTTGCAATGCTAGGTCAACTTCATCGCGATCGAGATGCTTTCGTGAAACCAGTTCATCTTGCATTTCAAATTTCACGTAGCCCTTTCCGCGGATTGGGTCAGCGATGACGTCAGAAGCGCCAGGGATTTTCTGTAGCGCTTTCGCAATGCGTTCGGAGGTTGCAACGACCGTTTCAAAATCCTGGCCCAAAACTCGCACGCCAACCTCGGAACTCACGCCTGTTGCAAGCATATCGATTCGATTCTGAATCGGCCGAGTCCATACGTTCGCCCAACCCGGCATTTGCAACGATTCGTCTAATTCACCGCCAGGACCTATCAGTGATTTTTGGTTATGTTCCCAAAGCCAAACGCTTCTATCAAATCGTTTTACCGAGTCGCGCACGATAGTTTCATAGGCCGCATTGGGATCGACCAGAGGCAGCGGAGAATAGGACGTTAAGCCAGCGTGGTGATTCGTTTCAATGCGAGCGGCCGCAAACCGTGCGGCAAGCACTTGTTCTCGAGTCTGTTTGAAATCGTCGTCGATGATCGCTTGGCGCGCACAAAGTTCGTCGATTACAATCTGCGCCCAAGTTGCCCCAGCGCGCTGATAAAGTACTTGATTCTCTGAACGTACGAAACCCTTCCAACGCGCATTTAACATCGATTGCAGGTCGCGCAGTAGGCGACTCTCCGCTTGCGTGGCCCTTGGCGGGCCAGGTCGATGCAACTCGCGATTTATTCCTGTGTTATCTTCCACAATTCGGCTGAGTTCCCGCACAACGACATGCAAAGAGTTTGCATCAAGCTGTCTGGCGAGCTGCAGTCGATCTTGGCTGTCAAGCTTTTCCACGCTTGCACGCAATTCGACATCAGAAAGCTGTTTAGCAGTCTGCCCGCCGCGATGCCGCTGATCGAAAATATAGCTTGCGATTCGCTCAGCCAGAATTTTGCTTAACTCTTGCTCAAATGATTGCGTTAAGTGCCAGCAGGTTTCTCGCTGAATCGCATCAAATCTCTCCAGCCCCGAATCAACGATGGCATCCAAGAGTGGAGATTCGTTCTCAGGCGCCTCGATAAACTTTGATTCAATCATCTGCTTAACTATATGAGCGGCATGGTGGCGCGCGTCGGATTTGAGCATTCGCCGTTTGGGCCACTTGCTGGTTGGACGAAACTCCACCATCGACTCGATCATATCGATAGGTGCCGGATCAAAGGCAGTCTCCGCGCGTCCAGCTTTTCCAGTAACCATGTGAATCTCAGGAAAGCGACACATGAGCATGTTGCGAGCTTTCAAATCGTCCGCGGCTTGCATAGCCGTCATGCGCGGTAGCGTTATTGGCATGTCCATAATCATGCCTTCATCAAGTGGTAGTCTTAAGGCCATGCCAATTGGGCGCACAAAAGACTGTGCGCTCAGCGCGAAAATAATGAGTAGTGCCGCTAGTCCCAGCCGTGCGAACCAGCGAACGACGACTAGCCAAACGCAAAAGATAGCTGCCACTAGGGTAATTCGCAAAACGAGTTCACTGCCTGTGGTCGCAGCGGCAATTATGATTAGGCAGGAAAGCAATAGCGCAAATACCCATGAACCCTGACAAACAACCGTCAAAACCGGCTTGTACACGCTAATAACACCGCGAACGAACCAGCTCTCATTCTCGCTTCGCAATCTGCCACGAATGAACACGCTGCAAAGGGCTGGCACCAGCGTTACCGTTAGCACAATGGCGGACAGCAGCGTCAGAGTCTTCGTCCAAGCTAATGGGCGGATCAGTTGCCCATCGATGCCACCCAACGCAAAGATGGGCAAGAACGACACAAGCATGATTGCCACAGCGAGTACCGCTGGCCGCGCGACCAAAGCGGTGGCGCGCGCCACAAGTAGATCAGTGTTGCCTGTGACCGCGCCATCTTCCCACTCTCGCTTTAAGCTAAATGTCACATTTTCAACGATGACTAC
>JANNNN010000943.1:0-4388 GCA_031398555.1 Planctomycetia bacterium
GGACTGTCCACCCATGTCATGATCGGCTGCGTGTACTTCATTGTCATCGCGTGTCTTTCCACCACGACTAAATGGTCCAAGTTTAACTTTGGCTTTGTTGTCGATTGAGATACGACTTCGCCGCTGCTACAGCCATTGATATCAATACTAGTGGGTTCGCTGGTATTTTTTTATTGTCCGTTTGCCTTAAAATCAGATCTGAGGACTCTCCGCTACCAAATCAAGAACGTGAATACCATGCAACAACCCATTCCCAAGATTTTCTGGTTTATTGGATTTCTACTCAGCACATTCGAACTGCCGGGTTTGAGCGGGCAGGCTCCTGACCGAATCATCCATCATGCGAAAATCGTGACAGTGGATGCTCAATTTCGAGTTGCAGAAGCCATGGCGGTGCGAGGCGAGCGGATTGTTGCCGTTGGGCATAACAGTGAAATCCTAAACTTAGCCGATGAGAAAACAGAATTGGTTGACTTAAAAGGCAAAACGGTGCTGCCAGGGTTGATTGATTCACACGTTCACGCCATCGGCGCGGCCGAATACGAATTCGATCACACTATGCCTGACATGTTGTCGATCGCCGATGTTCTACAGTATATTCGCGGACGCGCAGAGTTGCTCGACGACGGCGAGTGGATTTCAGTCGGGCAGGTTTTCGTGACTCGATTGAATGAACAGCGCTTTCCCACACGAACTGAGTTGGACTCCGTGGCTCCCAACAACCCGGTTTACTTTCGTACCGGGCCTGACGCAGCGCTCAACTCCTTGGCGTTAAAACTGAGCGGGATCGATCGCGATTTCAAGATCACAGACGGAGAACCGGGCTACATTGAGATTGATCCCGACTCTGGCGAACCGACTGGCATTCTGAGAAGTTGCACGCGTCTGGCCAAAATTAAAAATTCCGATCGCAAGCCCACGCCAGCCGATCGACGTCAGCGACTGATCGAATTGCTTCAAGATTATAATAGCGTCGGTATTACGAGCATTGCAGATCGTGCCGCCAGTGACGATGCGATCGAGATCTTTAAAGGCCTCCGTGATGAGGGACAACTAAGCTGTCGAGTCTTTTTGTCTTACAGCCTAAATGCTCAAAGCTCCTTCGAACAGATTTCGGCGCAAGTAATACAAGCCGCTACCAGTCCCTTGCACGACTACAACAATATGCTGTGGCTGCGCGGCGCTAAGATATTTCTCGATGGCGGCATGCTTACCGGCAGTGCTTACATGAGGCAGCCATGGGGCATCAGTTCAATTTATGCAATCAATGATCCAAACTATCGCGGACTGCTGTACGTCGAAGCCGAGAAGCTCTTCAAGATTGCCAAGGTCTGTCTGGACAATGAGATCCAAATCACCGCGCACTCAGTTGGAGATGGTGCCGTACATGCGTTGATTGATGCCTATGAGCAGGTCAATACCGAAACCCCGATCGCTTCACGTCGTCCATGTATCACTCATTGCAACTTTATGTCTGCGGAAGCAATCGAGCGTATGGGCCGGCTCGGTATCGTCGCGGATATACAACCCGTCTGGTTGTGGCTCGACGGAAAGACGCTGCTACGTCAGTTTGGCGAGGATCGCACCGAATACTTTCAACCTTACCGTAAACTGGTCGACAGTCATATCGTTTTCGGCGGCGGTTCCGATCACATGCAGAAGATCGGTTCAATGCGTTCTGTCAATCCTTACAATCCCTTTCTTGGAATTTGGATCACTCAGTCACGAATACCGCGCGGAATGAACAAACCGTTGCATCCAGAGCAGCGCATTACACGCGAAGAAGCAATTCGGTTCTACACCATGAACAACGCGTTTTTGACTTTCGAAGAAAAAGAAAAAGGGTCGCTCGAAGCCAATAAACTCGCAGACTTTATCGTTCTCGACAAAGACATTTTAACTTGCCCCGTCGATGAGATTCGCGATATCCAGGTTGAGCGCACATACCTTGGTGGGAAGCTCATTTATTTGCGAAAGTAAAGCCACTAAATTGCTTTACCCAGCACATTGCGAAGCACACTTATCGACGGATGTTTAGCAATTCATCGAACAACTGCTGTGTGGCGGTGATCACTCGAGCATTACTTCGGTACATCGTCGATGCAAGTACAAGGTCGACCAAGTCACCACCAACGTCGGTGTTCGATAGCTCGAGTGCACCTGCCGCGACGGTTCCGATGCCGTTCTCGCCAGGTCCCCCAAGCACGGGTAAGCCAGTGTTGATGCCCTGCGCGTACATGTTTTGTCCGCGCTGTTCGAGGCCTTCAGGATTGCTGAAGCGAGCCAACCTTAGCTGGCCAAGATTACGTGCGATACCATTGCTAAAAACGCCTCGAATCGCACCGTCTTCGCCAATCACGTAGCTGGTCAGCTTGCCGGGAGGTGAACCGTCCTGACGCGATGCGGCCAAACTCGACTTGGCAGACGCAAGCCCCGACAAGGCGCTAAAGTCGATGTCGAATTCAAGTGGAGAGATACTTGGCAACCCTAATCGATCAACAGCTACAGTGCTGTTCGATGCGGTAACAAAATTTCCGTTACCATCGAAAGTCAAAAGTCCGCTACCAACCGCGATGCTCGATCCATCTATCGTCGAGTTATCTGCCGAATCAGCGAACCAGCGATAGACAGTTGCTGTGTCGGATCGACTTTCCAATACCGAAGTCATTCGCATTCGGATCGGAAGGCCGAGCGAATCGTAGGCGACAAAGTCAGCAACAGCGCTTTGTCCTTTCGCCTTTTGAGCCGAACCGAAAGCCAGATTCGGGGTCGTTACAACTCCGTTAGCATCGGTGATACGAAAACTGGTAAGATCGATATCCACTGCATTGTCGACGCCGTTGTTGGAAACGAATCGCAGCTGACCGTTTCGAATATATGCCCCAGGAAGTATGGTGCCTGCTTCGCCAGTAATTGTATTTTTCGAGGCTGAAATGGGATTGACTGAGTCAGTGCTAACGGATTGAATGCCGAGAGCATTCTCCATAAAGTCAGCCAGTTCTTGGACTGTCGTCGTACTTTTGATCTCAAAGTCCTTGGACTCGAGGCTCCGTCCGCCTTTACGAGCCTTAAACGCGAGGGTACCTTCTGTAAAAACGTTTTCATAGTTGAATCCGTTGCGTTTGACAACATTGGTAAGCAACGTGTTGCTGTCGATCTGCGGCCCGTCCGGGTCCAACGCCTTATTTCCGCTGGTCGCGAGACTGCTTATTTGAGCATCGCTCTTCGTATCTGTGTAGTCTTGCCCAGGTGTGATCGTGTCAACGAGATAGAAAGAGCCTTGATCGCCAGCAGTGTTACGATAAATTCGCATTTGATCGTAGGCCGGAAAGCCGCCGCCTGTCGGAGGCGTGGGGGGCGTTGGGAAATTCGACAGATGTACTCGGCCATTCACTATGTTGGTCGGTCCCAAAGCAACCGAAGGCCGCGATTCAGGGTCACCGGCGCGATAGTACGTGACCATGTAACTGTAGTTGCCGTTGAGCGTACTCGTGTTCAGTGTTTGCGTCGACAAGGCTGTATTGCCCGTGTCGGTGTACGATCCGCCGGTGGGAACAGTCGCAAGGCGAAATAACTCACTGCCTCCAGGAGCCGTACGATAGATGGCCAACTGACTGTACTCAGTGGATGTTGGAAGACCGCTTAGTGTAACTGCGTTGTCAGCGGTGCCATTGCCTACCGGGACCGTGACATTGATCGCTGCGCTGGCAGGACTTTCCTTTCCAGTTGCATCAACAAAGACGATCTTGTAACCGAATACACTTCCCTCAGCAAGAGATCCGGTCCCTTGATTGTGCGCAACGAGTACGCCAGCCGCACTGGGCGTCGGAGCGGCGCCAATGGTGATCGCGGAGGAATCAGGGCGCGGAACAAGGTTGTCGCCCAGGACCGCACTCTGAATGATTTCTGCCGTGTCAGCGATATCACCACTGGGCGTCAGCGTACCTTCCATAACCACGTTCTTGGTGGCTTGAGCGACAGCTTCCGAACCAAGCGGAATCTTTAAGGCTTGCAGTTGTGTCGTTTGAATGTTGAATTGATCATCGATACCATAGCCGAGCACACGGTTACCGTTGGTAGAAACCAACTCGTTTTCGCTGTTCAGTTTGAAAATGCCATTGCGCGTATAAAGTTGTTCGCTGCTCGTGCCTTCAACGATAAAAAACCCATCGCCTTGGATTGCCAGGTCGGATGGACTGGAACTGATTTGAATCGTTCCTTGTGAAAATTTAGGTGTGATGGCAGCAACTTGAACGCCCAGCCCAGATTGGCGTGGATTCGTACCACCGTTGTCTGTAGTCGGTGACGCGCCTAGAGAAAGCGTCTGAAGAAACTGGTTGGCAAACACAACGTCAGAGGCTTTGAAGCCAACCGTTTGTGAGTTTGCA
>JANNNN010000986.1:0-3771 GCA_031398555.1 Planctomycetia bacterium
AGCGACTTCCTACTCATGTCCCGGCGCGTGTCGCAGAGGTTGATGCTTGTGCGGGCTTGGTTATCGACGCCGCCAACGCGATCGGCGCCACAACGATTGTTGTGTCCGAGTATGGCCTAGTTTCCGTTGACCAGCCCGTACTCATCAACCGCGCCCTTCGATCCGCTGGTTTGCTGGAAGTTCGCGATGGTCCGTATGGAGAAATGTTGATGCCCATGGACTCGCGAGCCTTTGCCGTCGTCGATCATCAGTTAGCCCACATCTATGTCAACGATCCTCGCGATGTCGCTTCGGTGAAACGACTTGTCGAGTCATTACCTGGGGTTAATGCAGTCGTTGCCCCAGGCGATGTTGAGCTCGATCATCCCCGCAGCGGCGAACTCATTGCGCTCGCCAATCCCAATGCTTGGTTCGCTTACTACTATTGGCTTGAAGATGCTCGTGCACCTGATTTTGCACGAACGGTAGATATCCATCGTAAACCTGGTTATGACCCCTGCGAACTATTCATGACCTCGCCGCTACGGGCCGGTTTGCGACTTGCTCAGAAAAAACTTGGAATGCGTTACCGAATGGACGTCATTCCACTCGATCCCCGCTTGGTAAAAGGAAGTCACGGGCTACATCCCGTGGACGAAGACGGCCCAGTAATCATTGGTGAAAATTCACCATGTGACATGCGGGGATTCAAACGCTACGTCGAAGAGTTGCTCCAAGGCTAGTACGTAGCTGGTTTCGTCAGAAACCGGTTGGAGTGGACTAGTGGAGCGCTTCATCCAACTATAGTTTTCGAGTTTTGTGTCGCACAATTGTCCCAATTGAAGCTGCCAAAATTGGGACAATCTCACGACGAAATTGTGTGGCACCGGCTTGTTTTGCCCTAGCGCGCGCAGCTAATTAGGCAAAACGAGGCTAGTGTACCGAAGCGTTTCAGTTCGAGCCACATGCGCGGTGCCAACGCCCTGACGGTTTGAATAATGGGTGCCGAAGCGTAAGGCCTTCGAAAACCCGCTTTTTAACCGCAGAGCCTAGAGAACCGCAATGCTTTGACGCAACGAGGTTTCGGAAGTTGAGGACAGGCGTGGATTTGGATTGCGTATTGGTGACTGCAGCACTCGTGAGAATGCAGTTCTCGGTTATCCGGTTTCTAACGAAACCAGCCGCCACCAGCACGCGACCGCCACTTACCGATTCGAACCTGCCTTGCTGCGAGCTTCGTTGTAGCGCTCGAACGCAGATTTCGGTGATGACAGGGTCAACAGATCATCATCGCTGGACTCTGCCGGCCCTTCCTTCTTGGGTGCAACCGGATCGGCTTTGTGCTTTAACAGATCACTCGGGCTTGCCTCCGCCGCTTCCGCTTTTTCTAGCTCGTCAAGCGTCTTAGGTTGCGGAAGCTCAGCACCACCTTTTACGTCATCCTTCAAAAATGGACGCAACCAAGTCGGCGGTGGTTCGACTGGTTTGGGCGGAATGGCTGGCACTGGAGTAAACGTGTGAGGAGCATACTGTTGGATTTGATTCGGTGTATTCTGCAGAATCGATCCGAACGCCTGAGAATCTCCCGTGTTGGAGTAAACCGGTTGTGCGTAACCTTGGCTTGCTTGCGTGAAGGGTCGTTGAGGTTCGTAGCCGGGTTGATACGCGTAGAGCAGTGCGTTACTGCCGTACATGTTGGCAGGGTGACTATTTTTGACATGCTGAAAGCGTCCGTCGTAAGCGCCCGAGTGATATCCGTTGCTCCACCCGACTCCCCAAAAGCGTCCGAAAGCGTTTAACGCTGGCAGATTACGTTCTTGAGCCATAGCCGAACCTGTCAAACTCAACCCAACACTGAAGCTCAGCACAGCCAGTTGTTTTAGCACGAGGAATCCTTTCGCAGCCAATGATCAACAGAGCACTCCTGCCATCCAGCGATTCGATCGGCATTGGCAGGGTAAGAATCGAGTGTCGTCCTTACTCAAGGCTCAGGCGGCTAGCAATGCCCGTTGCAGATGCGGATTAGTTAAAACTGAACGACAATTCCGTCCGTAAATAAAACAAGCTAACAGAATGTGAAAAATATGCTTCCCTGCCCTAGACGCCGAGCCGTGCATCAGTACTATTTAAATCGCGGGATGGAGCAGCCCGGTAGCTCGCGAGGCTCATAACCTCGAGGTCGTCGGTTCGAATCCGGCTCCCGCAACTCTACCAACCCCGTCAAACTTTGTTTGACCGCTGGGTTAAGTATTTAAGCCGACGATGGTGCAATGCACTGTCGCCGGCTTTTTTCGTTTTTCTACGTGGTTTTTACGGGCTCAAACGCACTTTACCGCTGACCGCAGTCGCACGTGCCATCACCGGGTCGCACTGCAACGGTTTCCATTTCTTCAAATTAGGACAATCCAAATGAATCGCAAGAAACCTGAAGAAGATCGAAGTCGCATTCGCTGTGCAATCTACACTCGCAAATCTACCGAGGAGCGACTGGATCTCGAATTTAACTCGCTTGACGCCCAGCGAGAGGCGGCCGAGTCATTCATCGCTAGCCAGAAATCCGAAGGCTGGGTCTGTTTGCCCAAACATTACAACGACGGAGGATTCTCTGGTGGTAACCTTGATCGACCTGCGTACAACACGTTGATGAAGGATATCGAGGCGGGCGAAATTGACTGTGTCATTGTCTACAAGGTCGACCGACTGAGCCGCTCTCTATTCGACTTCGCGCAAACCATGCGGAACTTCGATGCCCATGGTGTTTCCTTTGTCTCTGTGACTCAGCAGTTCAATACGACCAATTCGATGGGACGATTGACGCTGAACATTTTGCTCTCTTTCGCACAGTTCGAGCGCGAGATCATCAGCGAACGAATCAGCGACAAGATCGCGGCCCAGCGACAAAAGGGTTTATGGTGCGGTGGACAACAAGTGCTCGGCTACGACGTCGATCGCTCTTCGACTAGCCCGAAACTGGTCGTCAACGCACAAGAAGCGGAGATGGTGCGAGAAATCTTTGATTCGTACCTAAGTTTGCAATCGCTGCTGCCGGTGGTCCAGAAACTGGATCAGCTTGGCTGGGCCAACAAGACCTGGCTGACTCGCAAAGGACGTTACAAAGGTGGCCGACCGTTCGACAAGTGTTCGCTGCACGCGTTACTGACGAACGTCCTTTACGCAGGAAAGATCAGGCATAAGGACCAAATCTACAATGGCCAACACGAGCCGATCATCGACCCGAGTGTGTTCGATAACGTGCAAACACAATTGAAAGAACACGGTCGTGGCAGCGGCAAACGTTTAGTCAATCGCCACAACGCGCTGTTGAAGGGACTGTTGCACTGTCCCACCTGTGGATACGCCATGGTGCATTGCCCGACCAAGAAGAAGAGCAAAGTCTATCGCTACTACGTGTGCCAAACGGCCATCAAGCGTGGGCGCAACCAATGTCGCACGGGTTCGATTCCAGCGCCGGCAATTGAAGCTGCGGTCGTTGAGTCGCTGAGATGTATCGTTGACGACGAGGGGGTACGACGAGCCGTTTTTGAGCAATCGGAGCAACTGCTGCAGCAACATCAGCAAAGGCATGACTTGCAGTTACGGCAACTGATTAACCAACGTTCGCGCGACGAAGCGGAACTCAAACGTATGGCGACCGAGGGCGAGGCTGGCGATCTGAACGACGCCAGACGTCAAGAACTAAAGACGCGGCTCGCCAAGACGCAAGCTCGGATTGATGTGGTTGAAAGTGATTTCGAGCAGTTGAGCCAATGCCGTTTTGGTCGCAGTGATGTC
>JANNNN010001034.1:0-4446 GCA_031398555.1 Planctomycetia bacterium
ATGATTTCTTCAGTCGCATCCGAGCCTTCATAGGTGATCAGAGTTTTTCCGGTGGCTGCATCGAGCGCAGTCAGCGGCGAGTCGATGTCGAGTGTCGCGAAAACAACATCGTCGGTCGAAACCACACGCCGAGAAAGTTGAGTTGGCCCGCTTTTCAGTGGCCACAAATGATTTTGCCAATTACTAATATCTCGTTTCCAAAGCACAGAGCCATTGAAGGCATCGCGGGCGATCAATTTCCACTTTGGTGGCAACTGGATCGAAATGCGACTGCCTTCGTCCATGATGTAGAACATGCGGCCACCGGAAGAAACGCAAGCACTCATACTTGCCATGCGATCATGATGTCGCGACCACCGCGGGCTACCGACCCATTGCAAGTGCTTGGGTGGCGCAACAACATCATCATGCGCAACCGCGTTGCCCGACGCATCATGCAAGTAGTGCGACCAGTCGTCGATATTCGTCGGACGCGGCTTGACGGTTTTGGTCCACTTGCCGCTAGCATCTTTGATCATCGCCACACCGTTAGGCACCAACACGCGTAGTACTTCTGCCTGTTTCACATCGCCTAAGTCTTCGGCGACCACGAGATTGACCAGGTTGTCGACGTATGGCAATTCAAATCCATCGAACTGATCGACCGCCACTTCCCCGTACTGAGTCGCGCCGGCTATGACCTTGCGGGCCGCGAGCACTTCAGCGTGTGACTTTACAAGTCCCTGCACCTGCGTATTCTGAGACTGTTTCAGCGCCGCAGTCAGTCGTCCGTCACGTGCGCCGACATGAGCGATAAAGCCGCCTTTAAATCCAGCTTCTTGAAGAATCTTATCTGCGTCCTGCTTCCAGTCGGCATGAACTGGCGACTTAAGAATGGTTCCGAAGATCACATCCCCGATCAGAGCGAATCGAAACCAATTTGGCAGAACCATCGTTGAACTCCGTCGAATATTTGGAGAGTTTTTGTGTGAAGAGCCACAACCACGAGGCTCAATTGTACCATCTCTTTACGGCACCGTAGTTGGCCGTGAGCTCTATTGAAGTTGACTCAAGAGGTCGTTACATGCATTTGAAAGGTTGAGCGACAATTGCCGCATGAAATCTGAATTGCGCTTGTCTATACCAATTGCGTGACTTAAGTTCGTTCGTTCAGTTGAACCCAGTCCAGATGGCTTACTACCGGTACTTTTCCATTTCAGCAGAGCGTCGCGAAAATCGATCATTGCGTCGGAGACTTCTACGTTTTCATAAAGCACCAATTGACCGTGGTAAAGTCTTTCAAAACGATCCAGAGCAATGGTTGCGGTGGGGTTGTTGAGATCATTCTGCGTGGCTAAAGTTGCGACCAAATCAGTGGCTTCATTAAGAAAAACCCGCTTCGCCTCTGCCTTCGTTTTCGAGTCCGAGTAAAGTTGCAAATTGAATTCGCGAATAGTCTGTGCGAATTCGAGCTTGCGTGTCTCCAATTCAAGCTCACGCTGATCGAGATAGCGGAAAAAAGCCAGAAGACTCGCCAGGATTGCCGCAAGCGTTGTTATGATCTTTGAAAAACGCTCGACCCTATCGGCAGTCGTTAAACCATCTGCTCGCTTTAGTATTCTCCAATAGGCGATCGCACTCGCAATAAATCCAACCAGGATAAGTAGCGCGATTGCGGTGGAGGTAGTGGTTGATGGCATAGGTTGGCTTTCGTGGTCTTGTAAGTGCAGCACTGCGCGACTGTAATTAGTGCAACCTCCAGCTAGCGTTTTTTGCCTCCGCAAACCGCATGCGTACGCTACTTACTAATAACGGCTCTGACTATGCTAGTCAAAATGCGGGCGTTTGTCCCTTGCGGGCGCTGCGACTTGTCTTAAGTGGGCGGAGACCCCATGCCAGCTTGCACCCAAAATCGATTCGATTTGCTAGGATAACCGCTTTGTTGGACTCCTGGGGTTGCTTAGAGGGGCGGAATGCATGGCGGACGTGGGTAGCAAAAGTAACAAGGATCGCAACCCGCTGCTCACATCGCTTCTTTGTGTCGCGGTGTATTCAGTTTTAGCTTTTATCACAACATGGCCATTGGTTTTGCAATCTACATCCAGGCTGCCAATTGGAACTGAGGAATCAAGAACGGTCTCGCTGTTCAATGCGTGGACGATCTGGTGGAACGCAGATCGACTAGCAAAAGCTGGCGGGGGCTATTGGGACTCGCCCATTTTTTTCCCGACGGCCAAAACTTTTGCATTGTCTGAACCCCAACCGATAACGATGGCGGTCGCGCCAGTGATCTGGCTGAGCGGATCGCGAGTATTGGCCTATAACGTTTATCTGTGGATTTCGTTGGTGCTAAACGGGCTTTTCACGCAATGGCTACTTCGTTTCCTGGGAATCCGAATGTCAGTTGCATTGGGTGCGGGGATCTCAATGGTCCTGTTGCCGGTCATTCACTGGCAGATTGGCGTCTTACAGTTAGTACCTCTTTGGGGAATACTATGGACCTGGCTGGCATTGATGAAAATTCTTGATTTAAGCCCTAGTCCTACCTCTTATAGCTCCGCAGTGTGGCGTGGCAGCGAATTGGGGCTGAGCTTTGCGGCGACGCTTTATGCAAGTGTTCATCATGCATTGTTTTTATTCCTGCTTTTGCTCGGAACGGCTTGGGTTTTGTGCGCGAAATCGATCAGCTTCCGCACGTTTGCGTCCCTGGGCGTGGCAGCAGCGGTTGCTGCTCTTCTGACCGCGCCGGTAGTATTGCCCGTTCGCTCGATAACCAAGCAGTTTGATTTTTCACGACCGGCCGAAACGGTCGAGCAGCTTTCTCTCAAAGTTGAAGACTATGGCCGTGCCTTTGGCTACAGTCTTTTGACGCTGCAGCGCAGTGAACACTCTGCGACTTGGCAACCTTCGCCAGGCGTGTTCAAGTTAGCTTTGGCATTCGTTGGACTTGTGGCGGGAATGTGGTTAAGCTCGTATCGACACTGGACAAGCTTCATCGCATTGACCGGAGTTTTGTCGTTTGCTCTTTCACTCGGTTCTCACTTAACGATTTTCGGCTGGGAGCCCTGGCAGTTTTTATGCAATTTCGTTCCGGGATTCTCGCAAGTTCGGAGCGCTTTTCGCTTCGCGTATTTCTTTCAGATAGCTACAGTTTTGCTCGCGGCCCAAGGCGTCGACGGACTACTAATCTGGAGTATTTCCCGGTTCAGTTGCGGGCGAAGTGAACGCATTGCTTCAGTTTTCGTAACTACCTTAACAATCCTCGTAGGAGTGATTGCGGTAAGCGATCCTTGGCCGCCTAAGTTAGTGCTCGCCGTTGTTCCTGATGTTGAACTGAATCGCGACTGGGTGAACTACCTTGAGCAAGCCTCCGAGAAAGCCGCTGTGCTGTGTCTACCGATGGCGGGTGGCAACCATGTGCGGGACTTTGAAATTACGACCGAATGGATGATGCTGGGGACCTATCATGGCAAGCCCTTGGTGAACGGTTATTCTGGGTTCTTTCCGCCACGATGCCTTGAACTGGGGGAGGAGACTTGGCAAATTGGTTTGACGTCACCGAGGCTCGAAGAACTGTTTCATGAAGGTGTTCGATTTGTAGTTGTTGACCAGCGTCGTTTTCAACTCGACTGGACGGATGGCCAGCAACTCGGGCATCTAACGGTGAAACTTGTGGTTCAAAACTCCGGTGGAATTGATCTTTTTGAATTGGAATCGGCTACGCCGTCGGAGTGATCAATGAAAAGCTGGAGCCTATACATTGGCGTTATCTTACTTTCAGCAGGGGCAGTTTTCGCAGCTTATCGCTTCAATTTGTTGCCTTGGTCACGAACTCAACCGACTGAAGTTAAATCCGCCGAAGGTGCCAGTCTCCCGGCTGGTTTGAGTGCGACGGAATATGAGACTGCGAAGAAGTGGTTAAAAGATCGGTTCGATTCGAAAGTCCCAAACCATCTAGAAATTCTGCTGATGGCAGGCGATCTCGCGGCTGCCGACGGCAAAATCAGCAGTGCAGTTGCTTGTTACCGTGCGATTCCGGTTCAGGAGCCGGCCATCGGGCTGGCGGCGAAAATGCAGGAAGGCCTGTTGCTCATCGGCGCAAATCGCGCGAGCGAAGCTGAGGCGGCCTTCCGAGAGTATCTGGACATGGCCCGAGTCTCTCCGAATCTAAAACCCGACGACGTGATCACAGCGTTCAAGTGGTTAAATTTCATCCTATCCGTTGAGCTTCGGCTCGAAGAACGCAAACAATTTCTCGCCGAGATGCATGTAATTGGAATTGCCGATCCTTTTGATTCGAAGCAACTGTTTTTCCCCAACTTGTTGATTCTGAATTCACCGACTGGTCGAACGCGACTTGCGAAGTTTCTTGAAAACGAGCCCAATAACTTCGAGCTTCGATTGGCCAGTGGCCGCTACAAAACACTTGAAGGCCAGTTTGACGTTGCCGTCCAGATGTTAGAACAA
>JANNNN010001071.1:0-18251 GCA_031398555.1 Planctomycetia bacterium
AAGTTGCAGTGCACTCATCGATTTCTAAGCGCGACGCACTCTAGCGCGTTCCGGCTGATTCGGTCAACCCAAAAGTTAAATTGTGTTGAAGCACTAGTTTACTTGGAATATCGAAATTCGTCGTCCGAAAGCATCAGGCTATGAAGTTTGTCTCGTTGTTGCAATCAATTCGACGCGTAAACCCCAAGAAACCGTTAAGAACATCAAATTCGCGCTCAATCACTAGATAGCAATGCGTCGTTGCGGGAAAGACTGAAATGCGTTGAAAGGAAGTGGGGCAAGCACTACAGGAAGACTGCTATGAGGAAGCGATTTTGACGAACCGGCGATATTCAATTTCAAACCGCAGGGACATCCAGAAACCTTGAATAACTCGATCTAAGGGGTCGCTATCCTCCCTTAACGGTCGTTGCGAAATTGCAGACTCACTTCGGTTTTCGAAGCTCATCGAAAACAAGCTCGGAAGAAGCCCTAATGTCAGCCTTCAAAATTCTATGCATTTGCTCCAGAGCATAATGGTTTTCAGCTTCTGTGTTCGAAGCAACACAGTCACTAGGGACGACAAGGGAAAAGTCTCGCATATAGGCATCGTTGGCAGTAAATAGTACGCAAATATTCGCCGCAACGCCTGACAAAACCAAAGTTTCTACACCCAAATACTCGAGCAAAGTGTCGAGGGTGGTAGCGAAGAATCCGGAGTGCTTCGGCTTCAGGACAAAGTAATCGTCTTCATCTGGTCGAAGCGCCTCCACAATCGGTTTGCCAAGGACATCTGCTTGTAGACAATGTTCGACTTGCGCATTGAAGTCAGACCGCCAGCGACCGAAGTTGTCATTGACGTATAGGACAGGGATGCCCTCACGTTTCGCGCGTTTTTTTAAAAGGGCAATCTTCTTTGCCATCGGTCGAGCATGCTGTAGAAGTTCCTCAGCTCCAGGAAATTCTAGAGCATTGATGACATCGATCAAGAGCAATGCCACCGGCGATTTATCCGGAGCGCTCCCGTGTAAGTTCGAACTGTCGTCTGACATGTTCTTGAACAAAGTGGTCGAAACATTTTCAGATTGATCCATTTAAAATCGGCGACCTTTCATACTTAAATCATGCATAAACACGACCTGCAGGCGCCTGCAAGCGTTCTTGTCTCCACAGTCCGTTCTGCAGTTTTTTCCACCGTTCTTGGTACAGACTTTGCATTCAAAAGCCGTTCCATTGCCCAGCACATATCAAACCATTGCACCAGACTAAGCATCATCGTCTGCTGTTTTTATTAAAAGCTTACTTACCGCAAACTGCTTATTGCTTGACGGGTTTACAGAGCAGAAAAGGATTGTTGATTGTGGCAAGGAGGCCTTTTAACTTGAATGCAGTTGATCAAACAATTCGTCTACAGTTTGCAAGTGAATGTTATGGCCAAGATAGCTACCGAACTGCTCACACATCATTCTTACTGGATTCGCGAAGCGCCCCCGATCCAACGCTTTGAAAAACTGAGTTCCGTTCATAAAACAGAGGTGGCTATCATAGGCGCGGGCGTAACTGGTTTGAGCGCGGGCATTGAACTATTGGAGCGTGGCTACAAAGTGACGGTCTTGGAAGCACTTGTCGTCGGGGGTGGCACTACCGCTGCCTCCAGCGGACATGTTGACGCGCACCCCGAGGGAGGTCCCACTAAGTTGGTCAAATCCTTAGGTGAGGACAAGGCCCGGGTCGCGACGCAGTTTCGAATCGACGCCATCAATTTGATTGAGCAAAGAGCCGATAGTCGCTGCGATTTTAAGCGGATCAAAGCCTATCAGTATGCAGAAAATGTACGTGATGAATCCGTCCTGATGGAAGAGCTCGATGCCGCCAAGAGAATTGGTCTAAAGGCAAATTGGGTTAAGAATGTTCCGCTGCCATACAGTGCTATCGGCTATGAAATTGATAACATGGGTCGATTTCAGTCAATGGCCTACCTGGAGCGCTTACTGCAGTTGTTCGTCGAAAAAGGTGGCAAAGTTTTTGAGCATTCAGTGGCCAGCGGTCCTGTTGAAGAGCAGCCCACCGAACTTAAAGTGGGTAACGGAAAAATCGAGTTTGAACAAGTCGTATGCGCGGTGCATTGCAACTACACCAACGCAATGCGGATTTATCTTCAAACGCCAGCGTATCAATCCTATGTGCTAGCTGTCCGCGTGAAAGACCCATGTTTCGATGGCCTTTTTTGGGACAACTCGAACCCCTATTTTTACACTCGCCGCGCTCATTCGACCGATCCAAAACTGATCATTGTCGGTGGCTGTGATCATCGAACTGGAGTTGGTGACGCAAACGAAGCGAAAGAACGTCTTCAGAAGTTTGTTCATGAACATTACGAAGTCGAAGAAATCGTATGGAGCTGGAGTGCCGAGTTGTTCGAGCCTACTGATGGTTTGCCAATCATCGGAAAAGTCCCCGGAAAAAAGAATGTCTGGATCGCTACTGGCCTGAGCGGAGTGGGCCTGACCTGGGGAACTGCAGCCGCAAAAATTATCGCCGATCAAATGGATGGAAAATCAACGGCGCTTCAAGATGAACTATCGCCTGCGCGATTTGGAATCAGTAGTGCTTTCACGGTGGCTGGGGAGCAATTGACCACAGCGGCCAATTTCGCCGAACGCATTTTACCCGCAAAGAAAATCGACTTAGATGGCCTAAAAGTCGGAGAAGGTGAAGTTGGAATCGTCGACGGCAAATTTACAGCTGTTTGCCGAGACCAAAGTGGCAAGCTTCACTCTCACAACCCTCGTTGCGTGCACATGGGCGGCGTGGTTCACTGGAACCCCGTTGAGCAAAGTTGGGATTGTCCGGTTCACGGCGGCAGATATGCAGCATGTGGGGCAAGAATCTACAGCCCTCCTGAAGCAGATTTGGTTCGACCCGATAAAAAATCCCAAGAGTAGAGAAAGTTCAATTCTCTCGTAATCGCAAACGGTCATCGGATTTCGTTTTCCCATCCAAAGTATACAACCGCGCCTCGGCCGAAGGCCTATGGGAATCTCAGTCAGGCGTCATTGAGCGAGACAACATAATCCTTTTCGAAGTTATGGCGGGTTCGCTAAAAAAACGCTGGTGGCGTCGATATCGTTGCAAGCTAAAAGCCAGATTCGAGCAATCAGAAATTGTCATTCGATGCCATAAAATAAGTCGTTTATAGACACCCTTCGCAACTCAACTTCACTCCCCCCGCGGGCGAAGGATTCACTATGCAAAGATGTGCCCAATTCACGGAGAAGTGAGTGCCGACGAAATTGCCATGGGTCATGAAAAGAGTCCCGGAAATTATGTACAGATTGATCCCGAGGAGCTTGACGCGGTGAAGACCGAACAAGCCAAAACGATAACGATCGACGTCTTCGTTGGATCGGGTGCGCAGTCGACCCGGTTTACTATGACGGGCGAATGTATTATCTCCTACCTGCCGAAGAAGTAGCTCAAACACCTTACGGCGTCTTCGTTGCGCAGCGGAAGATCGATTAAAGCAGAGGCAGAAGAGCCACGAGAACGCAATGTAATTAGTCTTATGGACGCTTTAGAAAAAAGCCTTAAATCAAAAAAAGTCTTCCTTCAGTCAAGGCCGCTGAAGCCCCTAAGACAAAATCAAAAAGAATTTCTTCTGCTAAGAAGTCTCGGGTTAGTTAATACGCAAGGGCAAGATGGAACTTCCTACGCCCGTTTCCCAGTTGAAGCTACTTTTGCGGCCCAGAAGGCAACACTGCGGCGCTACGGTATATAAATTGCTAAAGATATAAATTGCTAATGAGAGGTAAAGAGATAGGTACATAAGAAATTGTTGCCCATGCACCGAGGCGCAAACTGGGATCTATGCAAATGCATTTTTTACAAGGACATGTTTATGAAAGCGCTCTGCTGGCACGGGACGGGTGATGTAAGAATCGATACCGTCGATGATCCGAAGATTCAGAATCCACGCGATATTATCATTCGTGTGACCACATCGGGAATCTGTGGGTCCGATTTGCATATCTTGGATGGCTTCATTCCTACAATGGAATCGGGGGACGTGTTGGGACATGAGCCCATGGGCGAGGTCGTGGAAGTGGGGTCAAGCATTACCGATCTTAAAGTTGGAGATCGAGTGGTTGTCCCATTCACCATCTCCTGCGGCTCTTGCTACTTCTGTAAGAAAACGTTGTTTTCATGCTGCGACACATCCAATCCCAACGCGAAGATAGCGGCGAAAATGATGGGGCACGCGCCTGCTGGCCTGCTCGGTTTTTCTCACATGATGGGAGGTTTTCCCGGCGGACAAGCGGAATATTTGAGAGTTCCGTTTGCAGATGTTGGTCCTATCAAAATCGAGTCTGGAATCGATGACGAGATGGTGGTCTTTCTCTCAGACATTCTGCCAACCGGATACATGGCGGCTGAGAATTGCGATATCGAAGATGGAGACACTGTTGCGATTTGGGGCTGTGGTCCTGTGGGGCAATTTGCCATCAAAAGTGCATGGATGCTCGGGGCAGGCCGGGTCATCGCCATTGATAATGTGCCGGAACGTCTACAAATGGCTGAGACCAACGGCAAAGCCGAAACGATCAACTTTTCGAAAGAAGACGTTTACGAAAAACTCCAGGCAATGACCAACCATCGTGGTCCCGACCGATGCATTGACGCGGTGGGCTGCGAGGCGCACGGATTGGCGTCAGTCGATTCTGTCGTCGATTCGGTCAAGTCCGCCGTCATGCTTGGATCCGACCATGGACACGTTCTCCGGCAAGCCATTATGTGCTGTCGAAAAGGGGGGTCGATCTCGGTTCCGGGTGCCTATGCAGGCTTCCCGGACAAAATCCCATTTGGAGCATTCATGAACAAAGGACTTACTATGAAAAGTGGGCAAACTCATATGCCACGGTACATGAAGCCGCTACTTAAAAAGATTGAAGAAGGTGCGATTGACCCTTCGTTTGTTATCACGCATCGAATTAGCCTCGACGAAGCACCGAAGGCCTATAAATCGTTTCGAGACAAAAAAGATGGCTGCATCAAGGTCGTCATCAAACCCTAGTCAAAAGGAATTCTAAGATGCCCAGGGGCGATAAAGACAAGTATACAGACAAACAAAAACGGCAAGCGGAGCATATTGAAGAGAGTTACGAAGAAAGAGGTGTCAGCAAAGATGAGGCAGAGGCGCGGGCCTGGGCCACCGTGAATAAAACCAGCGGCGGCGGAAAAAAGAGCGGCAGTGGTCGCGGCAAAAAAGTTACTAATACCGCTGCGAAAAAAAGTGGTAAAGTTGCAAAGACTTCGACGAAAAAGCGAGCTACCAAGAAAAAAAGCGAAGCAAAGTGATGTAACGTTGGCTTAAAGCGTTTTAAGATACTCAAGCACGGCGGTGCGCTGCTGTTCAGTTAGATCCAGCGGAAAATCGTGCCCCGCCGCTGACTTGCCAGTAACGCGCGTGTCAAAATAAGTTCGTCTCACTGATCCATCACGCAATCGCTTAGGCGATTCTTCAAGCGACTCGATCGTTAAACCGACGTTGCGTTCGTCAAGTCGATCTGAGGTCCGATGCCAAACCACTGGACGATTTTCGGGGTTAAGCACATGCCAAAGAGTTGGTACCGAGCCGTTGTGGAAATACGGAGCCGACGCCCAAATACCATCAAGCGGAGGTGCCATGTAGCCCCTAGGGTCATCCCACGTCTCTTGCTCACCAAAGTGCGCAAACCAGCTTTTCCCGTAAGCGGATCGATGCTTGGCTGACAGCGAGTCAAGCCGCACACGATCGGTTTCTACTTCATCAATTGGGATCAAATGCTCCGGAAACTTTGAACCGTCACCGTAGGTACCGTGACAACGGCTGCAATTGTCGTTGAAGTCAATCCGCCCGCGCTCGGCCAAATTGTAATCAATCGATGCAGGATACTTGGGAGGCCTCAGCGATTCGATGAAAGCCAACACATCGCTAAAATCGTTTTCCCACTCGCGGAATTTCTCTGGTCCGTTTTCTCGCACCAACATAAACTGCATCAGCCCACGGTGCCCTTTCTCCGCAAAACCATCGGCATAGATCCGACTCTTGCGATGCATCAGCCACCAAGCTGGAGGATCCATATCGTGATGGACCATCGGCGGCCCAGGGCGGAGCGGCAGAACGTTCAGCTCTGCGTCGCGAAAATGCATGAGAGCTACCCCAAACATGACTGCGTTGGTTGTGCCTGCGGTTGTTCCAAGCGGCATGAACATCGAACCAATTTCCATGTGCCCCAGCGGTTTACCAAGCTTCAGCTTCGTTGTCCGAATGTCTTCGATAAAAGATTGCAATTGATAGTTATTATTCGGTGCCCCCGGCATCGGTGTTCCATAGACTGTTCCGCCGTGACAAGCGAAGCAGTTCATCACCCACTGCGATTTTTCATTGACAACATATTGCAATGGCTTGCCGGAAGTCGCATCGTCGGGGCGTGGCGTCAGTCCATAATGGCTAAGCAACTCGCCGCGCGTAAAAGGCGTTTGCTCGGTAGCTGTCGGTAACATCTTCGACGCAGCACGACGACTAGCAAGTAAACTTGCAAGTTCGATGGCAACTTCTTCATCCAAATCAGCCGGCAGGTAGACCGAATCGACTAAATGGCGATAACCCCGCTTGGCGGTTGGCGACATTTGGACCAACCAAGCGGGAATTTCTGAAAGTTCGATATGCTCATTATCGAATTCCGCACTGGCTGATGGCTTCGCTTTAAAAGGGTCGGCCGCACTTGCTAAATGACTAGTATCCCAAACGCCGCCAACAGCAAAAACGGCAACAAGCTGCAGCAAAGCAAAGGTGCTCAAGCCACATCGCAGCAGTGTCCCTTTCCGCTCCGCAAAAGAAGGGTCGACATCGACCTTGGCGTCGAAAATTCCATTCCGCCCCGTTTTACTAATAAAGCTTTGCGGCATGATTGATGGGGTTTGAGAACCTGTTGCTAAATTGACACACTAAGCATATACCGAAAAGCTCTTGAACGCATCACAGCCTCACCACTCAAACAGGGCTGACAGCGTAAACACAATCTTTCGGGCGGAGTTCGACTTGCGACCACTTATTGTAGGCTTCGGCGAAGCCCTCATCGATAGATTACCGTCCTGTGACGTAGTTGGCGGGGCTCCGCTCAATTTCTCTCTGAGAGCGGCGGAATTGGGAGACCATTTTGGTTGCGATGCGGCCCTCGTTACTAGAATCGGTAACGATCAGCATGGCCAACTGATTTCTGCCCGCTTGAGCAACTCAAAACTTGAACTCGCCGGTGTCCAAGTTGATCAAAACCTTCCCAGTGGTTTCGTCGACGTCATGCTCGATAACGGCCAACCGAATTATACGATCGGTCGCCAAGTGGCGTGGGACGTAATTGAATTTGATGAAGCCGCCAGCCAATTGGCTGAGCGAGCCGCTGTCGTCTGCTTCGGGACCTTGGTTCAACTAGGGCAAGTCTCTGCCCTAACACTCAATCAATTTTTAAGTTCTGCAAAGTCGGCCACAAAAATCCTTGACCTTAACTTGCGCAAGCCTCTCCCCAGTTTGGCAACCGTTAAATCAAGCTTGCAACATGCAAATGTGCTGAAATGCAATCTTGAGGAACTGCGGCAGCTTGCAGTGTGGTTTGATTTCGATCAAGCGTCTGATGGGTTTTTGATCGCTGCCGAGCTTCAAGAACGATTCAACCTGCAGGCCGTGTTCTGGACTCGCGGTGCCGACGGATGCTGTTGGCAGTCGGATAAGCATTGTGTCGTTGCGGAAGTGCCGAAGTTCATTGCTGAACCTAATGCCGATAGTGTCGGAGCAGGCGATGCAGCTGGAGCAGCGCTAGCAATAGGGCTGGTCCTTAGCTGGAATCCTGAACGAATTGTAATGGCGGCAAATTTATGTGGGTCATTCGCGGCTAGCCGCCGTGGTGCCACAGCCCCGTTATCCGGCGAAGTGCTTGGGCATGCGTAGGATGGGACCATTTGTCCCGTCGGTCTGTTTTGTTTTTCGATGTTGCCCTCCCTTTGTTTCTACTTCAGACCGTGGACTCAGATTCAGACCTCGAATCTCAGCCTACGGCCGAGCGCGGAATTGCTTGGGACAAAGGGTCTCCAGCTACAGGAGTTGCTTCTCGGGCCAAGGTTGGGATAATGCGAGTCGATTCGAAATCGTTCCAATCACGATTTCGCAAATCCTCTCACAAGGCCTTCGTTGGTTCCTCGAACTATCTCACGATTAGGAGCGGTAAAATGTTGCTATCTAAACTTGCTTTAGGGTTAGCACTATGTGCAGTGATTCCTTGTACAGTTTTAAAGGCGGATTCCGATTTAAAGGAGGGTACCCCTGACATTAAACAGGCAGGCTCACTAGCGTTTGCTCCACATGGAGTATTACTTGTTGGCGACACGTTGAGCGCGGCGATCTATGCGATCGATACTAACGACAATTCAGCTGCTGAAGCGAAGTCTGTGAACATTGAGGGCGTCAATGAAAAAATTGCAGCGATGTTGGGCGCTGGCGTTGAAGAGACGATAATTAACGATATGGTCGTTAATCCGGTTAGTGGCAACCTATACCTGTCCGTCTCTCGCGGACGCGGACCCGATGCCGCTCCTGTGATTTTCAAAGCCGACGCGAAAGGCAATTTGTCCGAACTCAGCTTGAAGAAGGTCAAGTTTGCTAAAGCAGCCTTTGCAAACGCTCCTGAATCAAAAGAAGGGGCTCGCAATCCTCGCATGAGTGCGATCACTGACATCCAATACATGGACGGAGTCGTGGTTGTCGCCGGTCTATCAAACGAAGAATTCGCATCAAAACTTCGTACGATCAAGTACCCATTCGATGGCAGCCAAGAATCGACAAGCATTGAGGTTTATCACGGAGCTCACGGCATAGTGGAAACCGCTTCTCCGGTGCGAACATTTGTGTCGTACGAAAATAGCGTTCTCGCGGCTTACACTTGCACACCACTTGTCAACATTCCAGTCGGCGATCTGAAGCCCGGCACCAAGACTGTCGGCAAAACAATTGCAGAGCTTGGTAATCGCAACCAACCGCTCGATATGATTGTTTACAAAAAAGGAAGCCAAGACTACTTGCTGATTGCCAACTCTGCTCGCGGTGTGATGAAACTCAAGCTGAGCAAACAAGACATCGATTCCACCAAGGCGATTACTTCACGAATCGACGATACAGCGGGTCTGCCTTACGAAACCGTCAAAGAACTGACGGACGTTTTACAGCTTGACAAGCTAAACGCTGACCATGCAGTTCTGTTAGTCAAGAAAAATGCGCGCCAAGACATTCGTACTATCGATTTGCCGTAATCGGGGTTATTAAGTTTTGTAACTGTCTGGCTCGTTTTGTCCAAGGACGCGGCGAGCCGTTTTTTGGTGAGTCGCTACTACGGGAGCGGATTCGATGTCGCTTTGGAATCTAATTGTGAACAACAATTTACAAGCGTCTTATCAGCCGGAAGGCGTTAGCCTCCGGTTACGTCCACAACCGGAGGCTAACTCCTTCCGGCTGATAAGACCAAACCGCTACAACGGTCATTACCAGTTCAATCTCATATGTCTCGTAGTTTGTTTGGGCGAATCCGCGATTCTCGCGCAGGAACCTGTTACAGTTAAAGCGCCGCAAGTCCAACGGCAGCGTGTTGGAAAAACATCCATTGTGGTTGAATTGCGCG
Source organism: Planctomycetia bacterium (assembly GCA_031398555.1). Taxonomy (GTDB): domain Bacteria; phylum Planctomycetota; class Planctomycetia; order Pirellulales; family Pirellulaceae; genus Aureliella. The sequence goes on from JANNNN010001071.1 coordinate 9,684, forward strand.
AGTCCGATGATGTTTCGACGTTTGCCGTAGGGGGACTTGCTGAGGGACTAACAAAGCTAGAGGCTGTACGGACACTGTCGAACGAGCAATTGAGACAACTTTTCGTGATCCGAGTTCAAACCGCAGACGTTGGAAAAACGCTTCCGCCATTGCTCGGTGACTATTCGATAACGGATTCGGAACTGCAGTTTGTTAGCCGTTTCCCACTGAGCACTGCGGTTAAGTATAGTGTTGGCTTGAGTTCGCGGTTGACTGCGCATGCGGACTGTAAAGTTGTATTTACTTCGCGTGGAAAACCGCTTTCACCTCCGCCCTCCGTTGAAGCAATCTATCCAAGTGCTGACGTGCTGCCTGAAAATTTGTTGAAATTCTACATCCATTTTTCGGCACCGATGAGTCGCGGGGAGGCTTACCAACGAATTCACTTGTTGCATGAAGGAGTTGAAGTCAAAGATCCATTTCTGGAGTTAGGGGAAGAGCTATGGGATGTCGAACAAACTCGGTTCACCCTCTTCATTCACCCAGGTCGGATTAAACACGGCGTCAAACCACGCGAGGATAGCGGTTTGCCGATGACTGACGGCAAAGAATACACTCTCCAAATCGACGAATCATGGCTGGGTGCCGATCGCCAACCGTTAGCTGCGAAACATGTAAAGAAATTCCGTGTTGTCGCCGCTGACGAAGCACAACCTAATCCGGTGAACTGGAAAATTGGTACTCCGAAGGCCAGTACGCGAAAACCTGTTACGCTGACATTTAATGAACCGCTAGATCATGCGATGCTCAATCGCGTTTTGCAAGTTCGTGACCCTGCAGGCGAATTCCTAGGCGGCAAAGTGACTGTCGCAAATCACGAAACCGTGTGGTCCTTCGAACCAACGCTGCCGTGGAAACGATCCGACTATGCTATCGAGGTTGCAACAAACCTGGAGGATCTTACTGGCAATAGCATCGCAAGACCTTTCGAAACTAAGTTGCAGGTCGAAGGCGAAGAAGGGTTAACAGCGCCACTTGTGGCCATAGAGTTTACCGTCGAGTAATGCTTGCTAAGCATCGGGCGGTCAATAACTGTCGTAGTGGATTTCGCCAGAAATCCCATTCGCTAAGGAATTCTGGCGAATCCCAAATACTTATGCCAAACCTCATATTTATGCAGGCAACGCTAGTTGCGTTGATTTTTCCTGGGAATTCAACTAGACTCTAGCTTAACTTTCGCAGAACGCCGATAAGATCATCGAAGTTCGTGAAAGCCCCCGCCTTTTCGCCTGATGTATCTCATGGGATGCATCGAGGTCCAGCCTAACATCTCGGAAGCTCACACTATGTCCACGGTATTGGGCCGCGTCGACATTCCGACAAACAATTTGCATGCATTTCCCATTGCAGTGGTGCGACGATTTTGGATGCTGGCCGTCGGATTGTTACTCGCTTCTTCAGCTGGGTGGTATTTCACTCAACAGGAACCAGCCAACTCTGAACTATTCAGTCAAGCCGTTTGGCAGCAAGTAAATCGATCAGATTTAGATATCGTAGTGCTTGAACGTGGCAGCCTAGAGAGCCAATCGAATGTCGATCTAGTTTGTGAGGTCGAAGACGTTCGTCGCGACAATATCAACGGAACGACGATTTTGTGGATGATCCCCAACGGGGCGTCAGTCAAGCAAGGTGACCTGCTGCTCGAACTTGATGCGAATCCAATGCAAGAGGCGCTCGATGACCAAATACTTCTTACTGAAAACGCGATCGCTGAAAAAATCCAAGCTGAAGCGAACTTGAAGAATCAGTTGACGATGAATTTGACGGCTGAAGCCGAAGCGAAGCTGTTGATCGAGTTAGCCAATCTCGAATTGGAAATGTACGTCGACGAAAGCAACGGAACGCACAAACTGGCGGTCGCTGCCAACAAACGACGCATTGATGATGTAAACAATGAAATCCTCGCCGCCCAGGCAACGATGGAGTTGAGGCGCGAAGAGCAACGCGGTGTCGAATCGCTATTCAAGCTCGGTTATGCCAATCGCAATGAAGTCCGTCGTATCGAATTGACTTACTTACAAGCCGAAGGACAGTTTGCGGCCAAGCTCAATCAGTTGCAGTCGGAACAGTCGGCTTTGAAGAAGATGCAAGTTTACGAGCAGCGTAAGGATTTATTAAGCCTGCAAGGAAAAGTTGCAACTTCAGAGCGAGGTCTGGAGCAAGTGCTCAGAAATAACGAAGCCAAATTGGCTCAGATGAAGGCTCTCATGCGTGCCAAGGACGAATCGCTGAAGAAAGAAGAAGAACGACTGGCTCGTTACAAAGATCAACTTGAAAAGTGCAAAATCTACGCGCCGCAATCTGGATTGGTTGCCTATCCGAGCAGCAAAACGGCCGAAATCCGCGAAGGAGTTCCCGTCATATTTCGTCAAAAACTGCTCTCAATTCCAAATCTGGATTCGATGCAAGTTGAAACGCGAATTCATGAGTCAGCCCTGGATCAAGTGCGCTCCGGATTAGCAGTTCGCGTTTCGGTCGATGCATTTCCCGGTTCGCACTACAAAGGCACCGTCAAATCTGTCGCCGTCTTACCCGAGCAAAGCAGTTGGTCGGGCAATGATACCAAGGTCTATCAAACGATCGTGACCATCGATGAAAAAGTAACGGGCTTGAAGCCCGGTATGACCGCCGTGGCAGAAATTCTAGTGGATTCAGCAACTAACGTTGTAAACGTTCCACTCTATGCAGTGGTTGAACATGACGACGAAACCTACGTTGTTGTGCGCGACGGCGACAATCACCTAGAGCCCCGGCCTGTGGACCTTGGTCAAGCGAGCTAAACGCGTGTGAGTATTCAAAAAGGTTTATCCGAAGGGGAATCGATCGCCATCAATGCGCAAGATCTTGTGGGCGCAATTTTTAGCGATGCGAAGGACTCAACCCCCGCTTCATAGCAGTACCACTTTTTCATCCGCCTCATATTAAATTCTTATTAAATGCTGAGTTTTAGAGCCTGTTCCCCTCGCTGACGCTGCTGGTTATTGGTCTTGAAAACGCTCCTCGCCACCGACTGAACGAGTCTCGGCAAATGTTCTTTCCTACTTTGATGCTTGCGATTCGCAATTTGCTGCTGCACAAACTGCGCAGCGCATTGACATTGCTGGGAACCATTCTCGGAGTCGCGTCGGTGATCGCGATGCTCTCCATTGGCGAAGGTTCAAAGCGGGAAGCGCTTGAGCAGATTCGACGCCTAGGAGCGAGCAATGTGATCTTGCGTAGCGTCAAACCGCAGCCGACCAACGACAATCCAAATAGCGCGAATGCGACTAATGTGCTCGCCTATGGCTTGAAGTACTCCGATCTGCGTGCCATCGAAGACCTGAATCTTAGCGACTGCACCCTGGTCCCGACTGTCTTGCACAAAAAGAATTTGCAACATGGCAAGCGGCACGTCAACGCTGCCAAGGTCTTCGGCACAACCGCCGATTTTCCAAAAGTCAAGCCGCTTCAAATTCATGGACGTTTCTTCAGCCAGAAGGATGTTGACTCATCAGCCAATGTAGTCGTGATCGGCCAGAGTATTGCCAACGAGATTTTCGGTTTTGAAGAGCCAATCGAACAATCGCTGCTAATCGGTGACGACGCCTACCGCGTCATTGGCGTCATCGGCAAACGCGATAGCGGATCGGCAAGACCACTGGCAGACGGCGGCCACGATGAGAATAGTTTTTTGTTCATTCCCATTTCATCTGCACAAAATCGTATGGGAATCATCCAGCGCTTGGTAGAAACCGGATCGCGACAATACGTGCGAATCGAACTGAGCGAAGTCGTTCTAAAGGTACCCGATCAAACGCAAGTACGTTCGTTAGCATCCGTCGTTCGTAAAGTCTTGTCGAAGACACACGCTGGCAAGAATGATTATGAAATACAAGTTCCGCTTGAGTTGCTTAAGCAAGCCGAGCGGGAAAAACGCCTTTGGAATTTAGTGCTCGGATCGATCGCAGGCATCTCACTGCTTGTAGGTGGTATCGGCATTATGAACATCATGCTTGCAACAGTTACCGAACGAACACGCGAGATCGGAATCCGCCGAGCCATCGGTGCAAAACGGTGGCACATCGTGATGCAGTTCTTGATGGAGACTACGGTGCTCAGCACCTGCGGCGGTGTTTTGGGCGTGCTCTTTGGCATCTTACTTCCAATGGTCTTCACGTTCGCACTCGGTATCAACACGTCGACCAGTCTCGTTTCGGTCCTGGTCGCGTTCAGTATTTCCGTCTTCATCGGAATCATCTTTGGTGTCTATCCTGCCTACAAAGCCGCGAGCATGAATCCGATCGAAGCCCTTCGACATGCGTAGCGATTTATTCTGCTCAGCCGACGGCGCTAGTTTTTGATGGTGCGATATCTTGGGCTAGTGTGGCACTGGCGTGCCAGTGTCTTTGAGGGTTGCCAGCTTGAGCAATCCGTCAGCATTGCTTGCATAGCGGCCAGGCGATGGGCGTTAAAGTTTGCCTCAATTGCCTAACGCGTTACACCACGAGGTGCTGTGGCTCGAATATTGCGCACAGACCGGAGAACCGCTACAAATTCAACCGATGACTGCACCAACGCTTCCCTTCAACGCCTGCCCCAAAATCCAATGTGCGTGTTGTCCGATTCCGCTTCAACGGGTTCCTGCCAAACTCCATGCGTTCCGCACTGTGCTTGTCACTCATATTGCTTGCTCCTTTTTTCATCGGCTGTACGCGTACACGCTACCGGACCGCAGCAGATCGAGACTCGTACTGCATTCTTCAAGAGAAATCCGCTTACATCGCGACGCAGATGCCCAGTTATCAAGTGACACCGGATCCGCGTTCTCGATTTTTTGACCCAACGAATGCCGATTGCCCGCAGTTGCCAGTGCCGAGGCCGGTATTGAACGGTTATGCTTTGCCTGACCTAGTTACAGAAACGCTGGCTCCCGGTTCGAAAACTGAGGAAGCGAGCACGCACTTGCAGCGGTCCAGTGCCCCATCGCCTAGTCCATCAGTGATCGTATCGTCGCCCGACGTACCAGACCTGCCTTCGCCGCAGCTAGGTGTGCACCAGGCTTCAGCGATTGGAAGCGTCTCTGCTGCTGTGCCGCTTGCCATCGCCGGAATCGCAGGCAACGATCTCGTGATTAAAAGCCCCTTGACTGGCGTCGCCTACGGCCAGCAATCACTGGCAACGGTGCAAGCCGCCGAACGTATACCTGCACCCGAGTCTCAGCAGGCTGAGGTCCCAAAATCAATTGATGCAATCGTTCCTGTAGATTCGAAAGACAAACTGCCTTTACCGCCGGGACGGACTAACCATGGAGTCGCTGGCAAAGTGACTATCCCGAAGCCAGCATGGGAAGTGCTGCCCAAGAATTGCCTTGAACGGATGCTGGAATTTCGCTCGCTACAAACGGAGTATTCGAACTCCTTTGGTCAAGCGGAGGAACGCTCTGCGGCTACCGAACGGGCTGACGTGCGACGACTAACATTAGCCAACTTGATGGAACTTGCAACCATCAACAGTCGCGAATATCAGACTCGCAAAGAAGTGCTATTCATAACCGCGCTGGCGTTGACGCGTCGTCGCTACCAGTTTGATCTGAATCCTTCTCCATTTGGCAATGGAACCGCCGCCAATTTTCGACATCTGCGGACGGGCGGCGTCACCGAAAATCAACTTGCGGTTCCGAGTAGCGTGGGTGTGCAGAAAACGCTTGCAACGGGTGGTGAATTCCTCGCGAGGTTCGCAAATAGCGTCGTTCTGACATTCAATGGACCGTCTGGATTTGCAACCGACATCGGATCAGAAATGATTTTTGACTTCCAGCAAACCATTTTCCAGCGCGACGTGCGGTTCGAAAATCTGACTCAAGCCGAGCGCGATGTCATCTATGCGACCCGTGACTACTTGCGGTTTCGCAAGCAACTGTTTCGCGATATTGCAGGTCAATATTACAGCCTCCTGCTAAATTATCGCGGAATTGAAATCAATGCGCAGGATTACTTCACGAACTTGCGAGGCTTCATTCAAAGCCAAGCCGAATATCGCACGGCGGAAAAAATACCACGCATTCAGGTGGACCAATTCGAACAGAACGTGCTTCGAACACGCAGTAACTTGGTCAGCAATTGCTTTTCGCTTGACGCTGCCCTGGACCAACTCAAGTTTCGCCTTGGACTTCCGACTGAGATGCCGCTCTACTTGGAACTGACCGAGTTGCAGTCGATCGCGCTGAAAGATGAACTGAGCGTTGCGAGGCAAATGATCAATCGAGCCCGCGCGGAACTGCTGAGTGCACGTTCTTCGTCGATGATGGATACTACGACACTCGCGAATGTCGCCGAAGTGCTCGCAGATCGAATGTCCAACATACTGCGAATCCAGCAGCAGATGGAGTCGTCGTTGGCGGCGCAGGAGATTACAACACAGGACTCTTCGCACGCCAATAACTCGGCTTCCCTACAAGCTGTAAAAAAAGCAGCTGAAGAACTTTTTCAATTGCAAGACTTGCTTCAAATCCTAGGCGTGCGGATGCAAGTTGACTTGCTTCGCGAGGAATTGAATTCCCAGCTCAAATCCGAGACACCTGCGCCGCCACTGCGAGTCCTGATTCGCGCCATCGACTACTGTGCAACCCAGTTGCGAGCGATTGACCTAGCCATTGCGAGCACCCCATCCACCGCCCAGTCATTTACCGAAAGTAACGAGCAGACTCAATCGGCAATATCAAAATTGATCGAACGTCGAACGGACGTAGGCAAGAAACTGGATGAATTGCTGGCATTCGTTGACAGGATTTCATCAAGCCTGTCATCGAACGTTGCCGAAAGTGCGATGGAAGATCTCGAGAAGATCCCTGAGCGCATGCAAGAATCAGTAAAATTAGCTGATGAGATCGAAAGGCTGGCTCTCGACGCCAACAGGGACATCTTGCCAAGCGAAGGAAAGTCGATCGCAACGAAGGTGCAAGACACGGTCGACAAAACAATCGAACTGAGCGATCGGTTGCTTGAGAAAGGGCCAGATGGTTGGGAAGAGATTGAGATTGATCCGAACGAAGCGTTACTAACCGGTCTTGTGCAACGACTGGATTTGATGAATCAGCGCGGCGATTTGGCTGATGCATGGCGACAGATTAAGCTGGCCGGTGACGACCTGCGCTCGATTGTCGACCTGCGTGCCACACAAGCCTTGAGGACGCGTGCAAACGGGAAAGATCCCTTTGACTTTACCTTTGACGATAGCGAAACCCGTTTGAGCGTAGCATTGGACACGCCTCTCAATCGACGCGTGCAGCGGAACAATTTTCGTGTTGCCCTGATCAGCTATAACGTGGGCTTGCGAAACCTGATGGCGGCTGAAGACAGTATCAAGCTCGACATTCGACAAGACTTGCGGCAATTGGCACTAGATCGCAATCAGTATTCAATCGCTGTTGCTAGTGCTGCGCTTGCCTATGAGCGTGTCATCAGCACCCGACTTCGGCTGCAGTTCGGCGTGGCAAACGTAGCCGCTCGTGACTTCCTCGAAGCACAGCAAGCTTATACAAATGCCCTTAGCGCGATCGCGCGTCAGCATGTCAATTACATTACCGATCGAACTGAATTGTTCTTCGACCTCGAAGCCTTCAACGTTGACCAATGGGGACATTGGGCAGGTGTAGGCGAAGACAGCGCCCCTCAAGTCAACGTGGATTTCCCGAACTCGAATCCACGTCCTTACGATTCTTTGCCACCCCGCGTTTGGTACTCGCCAACGATCCGTCAAATGGAACAAATTCCACCAGGCGAAGCGAGCATTAACCAACTCTCGCCCAACGGGCAGTGACTGGATTCAATACTTATCGCCAATCGTCGCGTATCACACCCGAGTTACTCCAGCGCGATGATCGAAATCGATTGCTGGCTCGTGGCCCACGCTTTCGAATGGATGTTGAGATGATTCGTGATAACGCTTTGGCAATTTCCGGTCTGTTGGATCTAAAACAATTTGGTCCATCGATTCGACCCTATCAGCCCGACGGAATTTGGATCAAAGTCGGCGGGCAGCGGTACGACTATGAAATCAGCCCTGGCAGTGAAAAGCATCGAAGAGATATTTACATCGTCTTGAAACGAGGTGCGCCTTTTCCAAATTTCATTAACTTTGATGCGACTCCTCGACTGAATTGCACGGTCAAGGTATTCAATTTCGTTCGCAGGGCGATCCAGTTCTTTTCCTTTCCAATCCCGATGGTCATGGACGCGAGGATCGCCGCCGCCTGCTCGATTCACTCGCCGAGCTGAATCGAGAACAGTTGGCGACTTCTGGCGATCTGGAAGTAGCGACGCGGATCGGCCAATACGAGATTGCGTTCCGCATGCAAGCCTCAGTGCCAAAACTGATGGATGTTAGCGGAGAGTCAGCGGAGACAATGAAACTCTATGGAGCTCAACCCGGCAAGGCATCTTTCGCTAACAATTGTTTGCTGGCGCGACGACTGGTTGAACGCGGAGTGCGATTGATTGAGTTGTACGATTCCGATTGGGATCATCACGGCGGATTGGAGACGCGTTTGCC
>JANNNN010001086.1:0-12695 GCA_031398555.1 Planctomycetia bacterium
TGCCACCCAGCTCAATCGCTCCCAGACCGAGTCCGATCACTCCCATGGATGCGATCAATAGCGGGTAAGCGATCGTTGAGCTGTAACCACAACCACCAATCAGCAATCCAATTGCAGCAAACAGTAATATGGTTCGGTGGCTAACTCGGTCAGCCAACATGCCGCAGCCCAAGGTCGCGACAATGAAGCCGATGTAGCCAACAAAAAAGATCGTCCCGACTTGGCTGTAACTCAGCGAGTCATCCCGAATCATCTCGGGCAAAAGTGGACCTTTCAGATTATCAACAAACCCAAAAATGAAGAACGCAAAGAAACCACCGGCGGTTAAGAGTTTACGGGCTTCGGGCATTGACAGTGGTTTTCTATGCAATTGGTGATTTGATGAAAGTGTCGCCTTTCGCTCCGCGAAAGTAGCGTTGAAAACTCCATTCTACGCTGGTCGTATTTGTCGTTGATTATACGCCCGCTAGCGATGTTTACATCGACGGCTTTGTTTGACAAGTGATGTGCGCATCCGTGGGAGTCAAATGAAAAAGCTGGCACTTTTTAACTGATGCCAGCTTTTTTGATTGTGTGTTTACGTTAGACCTACTTAACTTCGCTTAGTTTGCTTGTCGCCCAAGCGCGGACACTTCGAACGTCGCTATTCATCAGTTTGACTACCAGTGCTTCCAGTCGCTCGGGTGCTAGTTCTTGAACCACCTCGAACAACATGTTGGCTTCATCGCAACCGTTGATTAGAGTTGTGGAGATATCGTTTTCTTGCATCGCTAGCAGACGCTCTTCAGCAACCGGTACCGCGGCTGCGATACGGTGGTTGTCGATGGCACAGGCACCCCAGTAGCGTATCTTCCACTGGTCGGAGCAGAGGGCGCCACGAATGGCGTTGCCAGCTTTTTCGGGTGCCAGTTCCAGAACGGCTTCGATCGCTGCGTTGCGATCGCTGTCACCTGACAAGCCACCGCCCCACGGCGCGTTCGAAATTAGATTCATCAGTGCTGGAACCGCAGCCACGATTTTGCGATCTTTAATGGCCTTGGCCGCTGCTTCTCGCACGTCCATGCCCCCATCGCTCAGTTGTTCAACAAGTAAGCGTTCTAGGGGAGAAAGCAGGGCGAGGTTTACCGTTTCGACAACGGGTGGAGTAACTATTTTGTTCTGCACTTTGCGGACACTAGCGATCAGCTCGCTGGCGTTCTTGGCGTCGTAATAAGTGCCGCGACCGGCTTGGGCAATTTGTGCGACTTGACCCGCTTCGCGATCTCCAATACAAAAGCCGATGACATGGACTGAGACTTGCAGATTCTTAAAGTTTGCGACAAGCTGGGCAGCTGCACCCACTGGATCGGCGTGACAAGTTTCCATGCCATCTGTGATCAACACAACGCTTGACATGCCGCTAGCTTTTTCAAGTTGTTGACTGGCCAATTGCAGAGAGCGGGTGATCGGTGTGTGACCGATCGCTTTAAAGTGCTCGATCGTCAACATCAAATTTGCTTTGTCGGCCGACGACAATGGACTTAACGGGCGAATCACATCGACTGACGAACATTGGCGTTGTGCATCAAGTCCGTAGGCAATGAGCGAAAGCCTGCGCCCTTCCGGTACAGACTTAACGAGTTCGATGGCAGCTTGCCGCGCCGCTTGCCACTTGGATGTTCCATCGAGCAATCGATCATTCATGCTGCCTGAACAGTCTAGAATGACGATGAAGTCAGCGATATCACTGCTGCTTTCGACCGAAAGTCCTTGTTTCTGAATTGAGGCGATAAGTGTCTCGGTGGCTCCCGCTTGTCGGAGTTTCTGAACCTGCTCAGAACCAAGTACAAATTTCGTAGGCGAAGCTTGAACCAGTTTCGCAATTTTGACTTCGTCGACTCCCAGGTCTACATATTCCACTACTTTCTCAAACGTCACCGTAGTCTGCGCGACCAGTGAACCAGACATGAGAAAAACCGCGCCTAGGGCAAGGCAGCGTGGCAAGCGAGCAAATCTTCGGTGTATCATCTCAAAAGTTCCTGTTTAGAAAGTGTGTTAGCTTGTCAACCAAACGTTGTCGACGGCTCTATAACATTTCCAAGCGTAGGAACTTACCGAGTGTTACAAAGGATTTTGAAAGTGTTTTACCAAGGTATGTCGTTGCGCACGAATTTTTCATATAAGAAGTTGACATTTTCAGATCATCGTTTTTGAGCCCCAAAGGATGTGTTTTGCGAATCCCGCAGATTTACTCTGCGGATTTTTCGGCTTCCAACTACAGGGGTGGTCATGACGGAGGGTTTGAGATGCGTTTGTGCTCGATCGATTCGGCGCTCGGCACTTTGACGTCCCAGACGAGTCCAAGCGATTGTAAGAGTTTGATGACGGACCAAGTTGGATCGTACTCCCACCAAGCATGGCCGACTTTAGCGCTCGCGGGGAATGCGTGATGGTTGTTGTGCCAGCCATCGCCAAGAAAAAGGATTGCAATCAGCCAATGATTGGTGCTTTGGTCATTGCTCTGAAAGGTACGATAACCGAAGCGATGGCAGATCGTCACGATACCCCACCACAGAGCGTGTTGATCGCAAAACATTCGAAGCAAACCGCCCCAAACGAAGCCGGTCCAAGCACCATACAAGCTCTGCGAAAGTACGCCGCCTAGGGCAGCGGGAATCGCAAGCCCCAGTAGCACCCACATGACGTAGTGCCGGTCTAGAAACAACAGTGAGCGATCATTAAGTAAATCCTTTGTGAAGTGCGTCGCATACGCGGCCGTGCATTTAGGTTCAAACATCCACCCCAAGTGCGCATGCCAACCGCCACGAAGATTGCCGATGAGGCCCGTGCCGTGCAAGTTGGGTGAATGGGGATCGCCGTGGTGGTCGCTGTATTGATGATGGCGACGATGGATAGCACACCACCAAATCGGCTGTCCATGGGCTGCCATGCATCCCGAGAGGATGAAAATCGTTCGCAACCAGTCTGAAGTTTTGAGGGAGCGATGAGTCAGGTAGCGGTGGAACCCCAGCTCTATTCCCAAAACAGCCCAAATGTACATTACGAGAAAAAGTCCGAGATCAAGCCAGGTCCAAGCCCGGCTCCAAATCTGAATGGCAGCCAAGAAGACTCCGATGATTGGCAAAACCAAAGTCAGTATTGCGATAAGCTGATACGACCAATCGCCCGACGCTTTTTGAAGTACAGCTAATGAATCGAATTCTGCGATATCGGCATCGACATCTTTACACTCATCTCCGACAGGCGACTGCATCATGAATTCGATCCGACAGGTAGCACAGGTCTCAAATGCCCAACTGAGAGTTTAGCCCTCGCAACCCCTAGTGTGCATAAGCATTAAGAAGAATTTTAAAAAAACCCAACACAAGCGGGTGCCGCGAAGTTACGATATCCCGTGGAACGCGTTCGCTGTGACAAATCTGAAAATACAACTGAGCTCAAATGTCTGGGTCTGCAACAACACTCGCTGAGTTATTGATCGAGTTGACGAACACAGCGCCCACGCTCCCGCTCTATCGATTCTTGAACGATGGCGAGTTAGAAAGCGATTTGCTGACGACCGCGGAACTGCACAAGTCTGCGATGGCGATCGCTAGGCGACTTCGCGAGCATTGTAATACGGGTGATCGAGTTCTCTTGCTGGCGGCGCCAGGTTTAGACTTCATTCGAGGTTTTTTTGGCATTCAGTACGCAGGATTGATCGCAACCGCATCTTACCCACCGCATCCGCGACGAGTTGATCGGACCCTTAATCGCATGCAGGGAATCGTAGCGCTCTGTCAGCCGAAAGTGGCTCTGGCGACTAGAGCCCTGCATGGCTTTGCAGAACAGTTGGGCTTGCCTGCGATCGATATCGATGCCGCCGAGTTATCCGAAGGCGACTATCGACTGCCAGTGCAGGTTGATAGGGACACACCAGCTTTCTTACAATTCACATCAGGGTCAACACGTGAACCGCGCGGAGTGATCCTAACGCATCGCAATGTACTTGAGAATCTTCGCTTCATTAAGGAGCGATTCGGGCATACGCGTGATAGCGTTGGGGTCATCTGGCTGCCCCCTTATCATGACATGGGGTTGGTCGGAGGCATTTTAGAGCCACTTTACGCAGGCTTTCCAGTTGTCCTGTTAAATCCGCTGCACGTATTGCAACGACCAATGCGTTGGCTGAACGCGATCACTCGATATCGCGCGACGACGAGCGGTGGTCCTAACTTTGCATTCGATCACTGTACAAATATTGTTAGTGAGGAGCAAAAATCGCAGCTCGACCTTAGTTCCTGGCAAGTTGCCTTCTGCGGAGCCGAGCCTATTCGCCCTGCCACTTGGCGGCGTTTTTCGGATGCTTTTGCAAAGTGCGGCTTTAAGAAGAAGGCGTTCTTCCCTTGTTACGGACTCGCTGAAGCGACTCTCATGGTTACCGGTGGCCAGCATTTGACGAGTCCCCAGACATCGGTGGTTGAATCCAAATCGCCGAACGGCAAATTAATTTCCACGGAGTACATCAGCTGCGGTTCTTCCGATCGGAATCACTTGTTACGCATCGTTGATCGGGACTCGGCAGAAACGTTGGCCGATGGCAACGTTGGAGAGATTTGGGTTGCAGGAGAATCCGTCTCGCCTGGCTACTGGAATGATGAAAACTTGACACAAGCGACGTTTACTCATTCAACGATGGCTGGCGAGCGTTGGCTGCATACGGGAGATTTAGGATTTATACAAAACGGCTCGCTGTTCGTGACCGGCCGTTGCAAGGACCTGATTATTATTGCAGGGCGAAACCTTTATCCGCAAGACTTGGAAGCCGCGATTGAAGAATGCCATCCTCGCTTGCAGCCCAATGGCACCTGCGTTTTCTCTGTACAGGGCGAGATGCAAGAGCGGTTAATTGTGGTCGCGGAAATGCGGCCCGGTATTCGCAGGCTGGCGTCAGAAGAAAATTCGGAAATCGCAACGGCCATTCGGCGGACGCTGAGTACCGAATTTGACGTTCATTTTAAAGAGCTGCAGCTAGTTAAAGCGGGTTCATTACCTAGAACTTCCAGTGGAAAAAAACGACGCCATGAAACGCTTTCACTATTCGAACTAAGACACTTCCGGCTTGAGGACATCGCTCTCGGTGACGCTGGAGTAACCACTCAGTCCAGAGGCATTCATCAGGCAAGCCCATCTGCAAGACGATTTCAGCAGCGATTGGCGCTCGTCATGGTTGTTGTGCCTATCTTGGGGCTTGTCGCGGCGATCGTGCTTGCGTGGGGCGAGGGAATCCATAGTGTGGATCTCGCTTGGCTGATTGGTTTGTACATGGCGACTGTGATCGGTGTTGAAGTAGGATTTCATCGGCATTTTTCGCATCGTGCCTTTCAAGCCGCGCCGTGGGTGCGATCAATGTTGTGTATTTTGGGTTCTATGGCAGCGCAAGGCCCCTTAGTCTTTTGGGTTGCAACTCATCGGCGTCATCATGCATTCAGTGACCAAGCCGAGGATCCGCATTCGCCTGTTCCAACCCGTGGCGGAGTAGCGGCTAAGTTGCAGGGCTTGTTCCATTCACATCTGGGATGGTTGTTTCGAAGTGAATTGACGAACCCCATGCAATACGGACCGGACATTCTTCGCGACCCGCTTACGTTCAAGCTGAATCAATACTACCCTTTGTGGGTGGTCTTAGGATTAGCGCTTCCGGCCTTAGGTTGTTTGGCTGTAACGGGGACTTGGGTTGGCCTAGCACGAGGATTCTTGTGGGGCGGTTTAGTACGAGTCCTGTTTGTCCATCATGCGACATGGAGTGTAAACTCGATTTGCCACGCATACGGCAAACGCGAGTTCGAGACTCGCGATGACAGCAGAAATAACGCTTGGCTAGTTGTGAGCTCATTGGGCGGATCGTGGCACAACAATCACCATGCATTCCCAAATTCAGCCTACACTGGTATCCGCCGCTGGCAGATGGATCCATCGGGCTGGATTATTCGTCTCTTAGCGCTGGCTGGATTAGTTTGGGATGTCAAAACACCGTCTATGCACAGTAGTTCGCAAGCGGAAAGTTCACCATTGAACCAGGTATCGATCAAAACCCCTAAACACATTGTGCACCTTGCATCGGCAGCAAAACGCATGCAGCAGATTGTCGCCATGATGGTGGTTGCACCGCCGTTGCTAGGAACAATCTTAGCTATCGCACTGGCGATCACTAACGGACTGGGCGCAGTTGAACTCGTAACTTTTGCATCCATGTACGTGCTTTGCATGCTTGGCATCACAATCGGTTTCCATCGCTACTTCGCGCACAAGTCATTCGAAACGTCGCGATCATTTGCTTTGGTACTAGCCGCGATTGGGTCGATGGCGGCGCAGGGCCCACTACTTTTTTGGGTGTCGACCCACCGCAGTCATCATGCTTACAGCGATCGAGTTGGAGATCCGCATTCTCCTAACTTGCATGGACGAGGTGTTGCGGGATTGTTTCGAGGTTGGTGGCACGCGCATATTGGCTGGATGTTCTCGGGCAAGATCGCTGATTGGAGTCACTTTACGCGTGATTTGATGCGCGATCGCGGTTTGTTTCGCATAAGCCAAAGGTATTTTTATTGGGTACTTTTGGGACTGCTGATTCCGACTTTGATAGGCGGATGGATCGGGCAGAGTTGGTATAGTGCTTTTCTAGGTTTCCTTTGGGGCGGATTAGTGCGTATCTGTTTGGTCAATCAAGCCAGTTGGTGCGTGGGCTCGATCTGTCACATGTTCGGATCGCGACCGTTTGCAACGGACGACCATAGCGCCAACAATCACCTGGTTGCCGTGCTCGCCTTTGGCGAAGGATTGCAGAATAACCATCATGCTTTTCCTAGTTCCTATGCCCATCGCGTGCGTTGGTGGGAGCCCGACTTGAGTGCCACGGTGTTGCTCGTCTTGCGGACGATGGGGCTGGTTTGGGATTTAAAGTTTCCATCTCCGCGGGTGATTCAAGAGTCGCGTGTTCAAAAAACGATTGTTTGATATGAGTTTGCAAGGCCTTCCTGCCAGCGTTGATAAAAATACAACCCACATTACTGACACCTCGCCTTCAACGGCGCTCGTGTTGGGGGCAACGGGTGGCTTGGGAGAAGCCTACTGTCACGCTCTTGCGAAACGCAAATTGAACTTGATCCTATCAGGGCGTAACGAAGCAGCACTAAAGAAACTCGCAGATCAGTTGCTCGCAGCGTACGGCGTGGAGATACAAACGCACGTTGCTGACTTATGTTCGAGTACCGATTTGGACCGAATATTGGCGATCATTCGAGACAACAAACAGCTAGACTGGCTGGTCAATGCTGCTGGATTGGCTCAGTGGGGACCGCTCCGCGATTTGTCTTCAGAGAGTGAGCAGGCAATGTTCCAAGTCAACTTGCTAACACCACTAAGATTGGTGCGTACCGCGATCGAAGCCTTCGATTCGCGCGGAGGCGGAAAGATTGTTCACGTGGCATCAGCAGCCGCTTTCTTCATGGTGCCATATCTGTCAAGTTACTGTGCTTCTAAAACCGCGATCGTGCATTGGCTGCGATCAACCCGGCAGGAGTCACGCGGTAACCGAGTTTATGTTCAAGCACTGTGTCCTGGCTTTGTTAGAACAGATATGTTTGTAAAAGCCGGCGCGAATGCGGACAAGTTACCACGTTGGATTTGGATGAGTCCAGAGCGTGTCGTGCGAGAATCGCTAATATCCATGGAGTGGAAGCAGACCGTCTGCGTCCCTGGACGCCGATATCGAATGATGATTCTCGGTCTGAAGTTTGTTCCGTCGGCCATCAGTATTCGTGCTGCCGCTTGGATGTTCGGTGACTTCGCAAAGTATCGCATGCCGTTAGGCTGAGCTCAATGAACATATTTAAAACCATTCCAAGCCCATACCGGTCCGTTTTCTACGGAGTGTTTTTCCTCGTCGTGTTACATGGAATTGTTTGGTTGAACTTACACTGGGACATTTTTTTTCCATGGATGCATATCGAAATAGGCCGGTTGCGTTGGGTGGGAGCGGCTATTTCAGTTGCCGCACTGACGGTCTATACGATAACTGCGGTTGTGCTATGTTCGAAAGGGAGCGGACCCTTTGCCGAGTTTGATCCACCTACCAAGCTGGTTACAACCGGGCCGTATCAGTATGTTCGCAATCCAATCTCAACCTGTGTCCTGGTGATGATCTTTGGTGAAGCGATCGCTTTTTCGAGCACGGGCGTACTGATGATGGTTTTCGTTTCGATCATCATTGCCCAACTTCAGGCAGTGGTACTTGAAGAGCCCTTGCTATTGAAGCGATTCGGCCAGCAGTATGCCGAATACAAACTGAACGTGCCTCGCTGGTTTCCACGGATGACCTCATGACGTTTTCGGCGAGTGGGCAACCGCGACGAATATTACTCGCCTCAGTCGGCTCCTATGGGGACGTTTTTCCATTTCTTGCTCTTGGAGAGGTACTGAAATCACGCGGGCATGACGTCACCCTTCTCACGAGCGGCTATTTCACAAAATTAGTCGAACAGGCAGGTCTAAAAATTGCGCCCGTTGGCACTTCGGATCAATACAAGTCGTACGTTTCGAACCCCGACCTACTGCATCCCTTTCGCGGACTTATGCTGACGCGGCGCATGCTCAATTCGATTATCGAACCGATCTACGAGTACTTGTGCAGCCAATGGCAGGATGAGAGTTCGATTGTCGCATCGAGTCCCTATTGCATGGCGGCTCGGATTGCAGAGGAGAAAATGAGCATTCGTTTGGTAACGATTTGCCCTGCACCGATCGCGATGGGCAGTAAAATAGATCCACCCGCTGTCTCATCGGTGCTTTCCCCCGAGCGTATCCCGCGTTCACTGCTCAAATTATTCGGGCATACCGTTAGCCGTGTGACGGACCATGTTTTGGGTGGACAAGTCAATGCATTTCGGCGAAACCTGGGACTGAGAAAAATGTACTCGCTAATGAGTTGGTGGCATGCGCCCCGGGGAACGATCTCGTTGTTTCCATCTTGGTTCGCTCCTGCGCGTGAGGATTGGCCCGTTCGACACGCCCATGCGGGTTTTCCAGTTTGTATGCCGCGCAGTCTGACGAATCAGCCAAATACGTCGACCGATGAAAGGTTGGAGCAGTTTTTATCTCAGTCCAAGCGACCCTTGCTGTTCTATCCAGGTTCCAATGCAGGTCATCTTGGTCGCTACTTCGACGTCTGCTCCAAAGCCTGTCGAGAGTTGGGACGAAAGGGAATAGTCGTAGCACCCGCAGCTATGGACTTGAATGACCGGCAAGATGCTCACATGTTGGTGTTGCCATTTGTATCAATGGGGCAAACCCTGCCGCGCGTAGACCTTGTCATTCATCATGGCGGGATCGGTACAATTGCATCCTGCTTAAGCGCGGGGGTGCCTCAACTGATACGGCCAATGTTTTCGGATCAGCCCGATAACGCTACCCGCGTCGCTCGACTCGGTGTAGGCTCGTGGTTGCCCGATTCTCGCTTTCGCGTTTCGCAGGTCGTAGGCGCCGTCAAGCGACTGGTGCAAGATCCACAAATACGATTGCAGTGCCTAAATTATCGCGAGAAAATGCAATCCATGAACGGACTAACGAACGCAGCCGACTTGCTGGAAATGTATGCGGCTTAAAACCATAGTAACATCGACTCCTCCGCTTCGATGGAGTTATCTTCAGTCACCAAAATTGTCATGTCAAATCACCTTTCCATCTTAGTTAGCAAGCCAACGCGATGAACCACGCCGACAACTCTCCAACTCGCAAGCCTAACTCGCTTCTGGGAAGTTTACTTTCGCTGGTATCTTCTGCACCCAAGCGAACAGAAGCTGATCCTCCTACTCAATCTGAATTGAACGAATGGCTGATCCTTAAAATCGCGGAAGCGACCGGATTGTCGCCCAGTCAGATTGGCATTGATACGACGTTTGCCGATTTTGGATTGGACTCGCGGACTGCGGTTTCAATGTCCACCGATCTTGAACGATTGCTTGGCCGGGAATTGCCGCCGACACTGATTTGGGATTACCCAACCATTAACGAAGTTTCAAGACACCTTATTGAACTTTCTAACGGCGAAAAAAGTTAGAGAAAAGGTGCTGAATGAAACGCATCGCGATTGTTGGAATGAGTTGTCGGTTGCCTAGTGCAGACTCCCCGCATGCTCTTTGGGATTTGGTTTCGCGCGGCATTGATGCGGTGGGAGACGTTCCGTCGTCGCGTTGGGACATTAAACGTTATTACGACGCAGACCCCAAGCGAGCAGGTACGATGTACACCGCGAGAGGCGGGTTCATTGATCAATTGGAATCTTTTGATGGGGGCAGCTTTGGCATTTCGCCGCGTGAGATCTTGCACATGGATCCGCAGCAGCGATTGATGCTGGAGTTGGCTTGGGAAGTACTGGAGGATGCTGGAGTACCGCAGCAATCTTTGACTGGCTCAGCCACCGGTGTTTTTTTTGGATTTGGGGCGATGGAATACGCTCTGACTCAATTGCGCTATCCAGAACTAATCGACGCTTATACGAACACCGGTTACTTTCCCTGCATCATCGCCAATCGCGTTTCCTATTTTTTTGATCTGCGAGGCCCGAGTCTTTCGCTTGATACGGCATGTAGCTCCTCCTTGGTGGCTGTGCATTTAGCCTGTGAGAGTCTGCGGAGCGGTGAATGCAATCTAGCGATGGCAGGCGGTGTGAGCCTGATGGTTGATCCATTGACCACGGTTGCTTTTTGCAAACTTTCGGCGCTGTCACCGAATGGTCGTTGCAAAACGTTTGATGCTGGCGCGGATGGATACGTTCGCGGCGAGGGCGCAGGTGTAATACTGCTGAAGCGTCTCGAAGATGCAGTCGCCGATGGTGATCGAATCTATGCAGTCATCATGGGTGAAGCGGTTAATCAAGATGGCAAGAGCAATGGACTAACCGCCCCCAATCGCTTGTCACAAGAAATTGTATTGCGCCAGGCTTACCGCAACGCACAGTACCCACCGGGCAAAGTTCAGTACGTTGAGGCGCACGGAACGGGGACTTTTCTAGGCGATCCAATCGAACTGACTGCCCTGGGCAACGTCATGCGAGAAGGGCGTGACAAGAGTCGGCCGCTCTTGGTGGGTTCACTAAAGACGAACATCGGTCACCTTGAAGCCGCAGCGGGTATCGCTGGACTCATCAAGCTGGCGAAGTGCATCGAGCACAAGCAAGTTCCGCCCCATCTTCATTTCGAGGTTCCCAACCCTCACATTCCGTTTGAATCGTTACAAGTGCAGGTCGTATCGCATCTGCAAGCTTGGCCTGAGCATGATGGTCCGGCAGTCGCAGGCATCAGTGCATTCGGATTCGGTGGAACGAATGCACATGTGGTTCTGGAAGAGTATGTCGCGGTCAGTGCTCCTAGTCAGGTGGATGTTCTGCCGCTTGCCGAATCCCTGGAGGGCGAACCTTCGCTGCTGCTAATTACTGCAAAAGATCCTATCGCTCTTGGGGAACTGCGGAAACGATATGCGGAGTTGCTGGCCGACAAATCGCATCAACTTCCTTTCAGCGCGATCTCCAATTCCGCAGCCTATCGGCGATCACATTTTGAGTTTCGTTCTGCGTTGGTTGCAAATAATTGTGTGTCAGCGAGCGATGCTTTAGCAATCGCCGAATCGAATTCACCAGCTCGTCGCGCTTCGAACAATCCAAAGATCGCATTTCTATTTACCGGACAAGGCTCACAGTATGTTGGCATGGGGCAGCAACTTTTTCAGCGAGAAGCGATCTTTCGCGATGTGATTTACAAATGCGATGAAATGTTGCGTTCGGTGTTAAATGGTTCACTTCGCGAGGTGATGTTTGCAGATGAATCAATAGTATCGCGATTAGATCAGACTGCGTTCACCCAACCCGCGATGTTTGCGCTCCAGTGGGGGCTCGTAGAACTTTGGCAGGCGTGGGGCGTCCGGCCCAGTTTGGTTCTCGGCCACAGCATTGGTGAACTGGCGGCAGCATCTGCTGCCGGATTAATGACTTGGGAATCAGGACTGGTCTTCGCTGGAAAACGCGGGGCTTTAATGCAATCGTTAAGCCTGCCGGGACAGATGTTGGCTATCTTGGATTCTCGCGAAACTGCATGCGATTTTCTCGATCGTCACTGTCTGCAACTGTGCGTTGCTGCATCCAATGGTCCCAAGAATACAGTCGTATCTGGGCCGCGAGTTGAGATTGAACGCGCTGCCGCGTGTGCGAGAGCGGATCGAATCGCCGCTGTTGGACTAAATGTCTCACACGCATTCCATTCCCAATTGATGGAACCTATTCTCGATCGTCTTTTGGACGACTCAGCAGCTTTAGAACTTACCGCCTCACGCATTCCCTTCATCTCGAATTTGACCGGCGAGATTGTTGACGCCGGAGCTAAAATCTCGCCGAGTTACTTCAAGGCGCAGGCGCGTTCGGAAGTACGATTTGAGCAATCGGTGAAAACGCTCACCGAATGGCAGCCTGATGTGTGCATTGAAATAGGTTCGGAATCGTTGCTGATCGACATGTTGAAGAAAAGCAACGGAAGTAGAGATTTGAACTGTCGCCCTAGCTTAAAACGTGGGCACGATGCGCGACGAACAATGTTGTCTGCATTGGGCGCAGCTTTCGAAACAGGCATAGCAATTAACTTGTCGCGAGTTTACGGATCGAAACGCGG
>JANNNN010001179.1:0-4849 GCA_031398555.1 Planctomycetia bacterium
GGATCGCGCTTCGCTGGTTCGCCGAATCTATCTCGATCTAATCGGCGTTCCACCGACGGTCGCCGAGTTGCATGCGCACGTGAACGACCAGGATGCGGGCTGGTATGAAAAGATGGTGGATCGATTGCTTGCTTCGCCCCAGTTCGGAGTTCGCTTCGGGCGTCATTGGTTGGACTTGGTACGCTACGCCGAATCGCGAGGGCATGAGTTCGATGAGGATGTACCGGGTGCCACACACTATCGCAACTATGTAATCAGAGCTCTGAACCAGGATGTACCGTTTGATCAATTTATAACTGAGCAAGTCGCTGGTGACTTGGTACCTAAGCCTCGCATCGATCCCGTTCGCGGCTGGAACGAATCACTGATCGGGACTGGGTTCTGGCACTTGGGAGAATGGGTTCATTCGCCGGTTGACTCTCGCAAAGACGAGACGGATCGCTTTGACAACATGATCGATGTACTTTCGAAATCGACAATGGGATTAACGGTCGCATGTGCGCGATGCCACGATCACAAGTTCGATGCAATTGGAACAGCTGACTATTATGCGCTGGCGGGATTCTTGCGTAGCAGTCACTATCGGATGGTGCGTTTTGAAACTGAAGTAGAGCATCGCGTGATCGAACGCGAACGACAATCGGTACGCGATTCTATCCAAGCAGAGTTGATACAAAAACTGAGTGGCTTGTTGAAGAGTTGCCTTGAGACCCCTGCGATACGAAATTTGTTACATAAGAAAATGGCCGAGCGAAGGACTGAACAGGGGGCGGATGGTACTGCGGCGATTTGGAAATTCGCTACACCACTGGCGGCTGGTGACACGCGGCTGCGCACTGATTATATGAACTCAGCGGCTTGGATTTGTGAGGGGCCAGGATTTGGAAAAGGGCCAGTGGCCGCGCGGTCGTTTGACCTGAATCGCGCTGAGCCTGCAGGCGCTCGTTGGCAGGTTTTTCCAGCCGCCCATTTTGATTCCTATTGGGCAGGGATTAAATCGACTGTGGAATCGGTGAATAAACAGAACAATTACAGTCAAGTTAACACCAGTGGACGCACGCTTTTAACGCCGACTTTCGAATTGACGTCTGGAGAGCTGTCGTATTTGATCCGTGGACAGGGCCAAGCATTCGTAGTCGTCGATTCGATGCGACTGCTGGCTGGACCGCTGCACGGTGAGACGAAGCGGGAGTTTCGCGATGACAAAGCGATGGCCGAATATCGATGGGTAACTCAGTCGTTGCAACGTTACAAAGGTAAGCGAGTGAGTGTTGAATTCTCGCCGATTGATGGCAAAGCGTTTGAAATAGTTCAAGTTATCGATGGTCCTCCGCCGGAATTGACATCGGTCGATGCGGGCGGGGACGCGATACTGGAAGTGTTGGGGAGTGTTGATTTTGAGAAACCGGACGCTGGCAGCGTCCGCCATGAATTGGTACTTGGCGCGGCTTTGGATGCGATCTGTGCGAATTCTGGCGATTGGCTGAGTGCGGATTTGAAAGAGCAAACGACGGCTTGGCAAGCGGCGATTCAATCTTGGAAACAATCGCTCGATAATTTGGCTGCGAAGACTCGCTGGGAATCGAATGTGGCGATGGCGATGATCGATGGAACTGCCGAAAATTATCCGGTTCTGATTCGTGGTAGTCCTGAGCATGATGGACCGATCGTTGAGAGACGCATGCTTGAAGCGCTAAATGGTTCGGCGATCAACGACGCAGGCAGCGGGCGGTTGCAGCTGGCTCGAGAAATAACCGATCCTAAAAATCCGCTTACTGCCCGCGTGCTCGTGAATCGACTGTGGCATCACTTATTAGGTCGGGGGATCGTTGTTACGACCGATGACTTTGGAGTTCAGGGCCAGCGGCCAACGCATCCAGAGTTGCTCGATTTCCTCGCGTCGCGTTTGATCGATCATGGCTGGTCGGTAAAGCGAGCCGTGCGTGGCATCGTTACTTCCGATACCTATCAATTGAGTTCATCAGTCGAAGAGTCAGCCCGAGAAATTGACCCTGACAACACCTGGTTGTCGCGGGCTCGCGTGCGTCGCTTGGAAGCGGAAACGATTCGAGATACGATAATGAGCATCGCCGATCGATTGGACGTTAAGCTAGAAGGGTCAAGTGTTCCGGTGCATTTGACGGAGTTCCTAGAAGGGCGAGGACGACCCGGCAAAAGTGGGCCGGCCGATAGCGAATTCCGGCGAAGTGTGTTTATCTCGGTACGACGCAATTTTCTGGTGCCGATGATGTCTACCTTCGACGCTCCGAATCCGTTTAGTTCGATGGGACGGCGGAATGTATCGAGCGTGCCGGCGCAGTCGCTTACATTGCTGAACGATCCCTTTGTGCATGAATTGGCGAAGGACTGGAGCCAAACGATTATTGCGTTGCCAGATACGACAGATGTGCAGCGACTGGATACGATGTACTTAACAGCGTTCTCGCGTCATCCTTCGCCTGAAGAACAAACGGCGGCACTTGAATATATTGCTGCCCAGACGGCGCTCAACAGAACTCGTCAAGCTGTTTGGCAAGATGTAGCCCATGTTTTGATGAATATGAAAGAGTTGATCCTGAGGTTTTAGAGTGGGTTCACGAATTTGAATGCGTTAGCGATCGAACACGCAGGAAGTCGAAGCGTTCACCTCGGTGGCAGGCTTTCGAACTGAGTTTAATGAAGAGTCTCAATGTTGCTTGCTAGACCTGCGAAACGCTGAATGTCAGATCTGCTTCCCCCTCGCTTACGCGTTCGGGTTAGTAAAACAAAAGAAAAACTGGTTCACTGATGATTTTTTCTCGACGCGATTGGCTTTCTCGAGCTGCAAATGGTTTTGGTTCTGTTGCATTGTTTGCCATGATGGCTGAACAGGCGCGTGGTGAATCAAGAGGGTTAGGCGCTACACCGTTAGCATTTCCGCAGCGTGCCAAGAGCATCATCTTTTTGTACATGGATGGTGGGCCGTCGCAGATTGATACGTTTGATCCAAAGCCGATGTTGGACAAGTACGACGGCCAAGAGCCAGGCAAGTTCTTCAAGGTTTCGCCCACTCAGTTCGATAACAACGGCAAGGTATTGAAGAGCCCTTGGACGTTTAAGAAATATGGCCAGAGCGGCATCGAGGTCAGTTCGCTTTTTCCACGCGTCGCTGAACACGTGGATTCGCTGGCGGTGATCCGTTCGATGACATCGAAATTTCCCGAGCACACTTTTGCGAACTATTTCTTGCACACCGGGAGCGGTTTGCAAGGGCGGCCAAGCATGGGGGCTTGGGCCACGTATGGATTGGGAAGCGAATGTCAGGAATTGCCGGGTTTTGTGGTGCTCAACGGCGGCCTGATTCCGCCGGGCGGCTTGGATTGTTTTGGAAACGGTTTCTTACCAGCCTCGTATCAGGGTTCTGTGCTTCGACCATCTGGCCAGGCACTCGCGAATGCGATTCCCATCGAAGCGAGTTCGACGCTGCAAGTCGATAAACTATCGCTGCTAAGAAAGCTGGACCAATCCACTGTGAAGCTTGAGGGGCAGCACGATGAGCTCGAGTCGGCGATTAAGAATTACGAGACCGCGTTTCGCATGCAAGCCGCCATTCCGGAACTGTGCGACTTGAGCGATGAATCTCAAGCGACGCTCGATCTTTACGGCGTCACCAACGCGCCCGACGTCGCTCGAACATTTGCTCGCGAGTGTTTGCTGGCACGGCGTTTAGTCGAACGCGGTGTTCGATTCATTGAGTTGACCTGCCCATCGGTGGGACACGATCGTTGGGACCAGCATGCGAACTTGTTCGAGGGACATACACAAAACGCGTTAGCCGTGGATCAGCCCATCGCGGGTCTGCTCGCGGATCTGAAGCAACGCGGAATGCTGGATTCAACGTTGATCGTGTGGGCTGGCGAGTTTGGGCGGACTCCGTTTGCTCAGGGCAAGAACGGTCGCGATCACAATCCGTTTGGCTTTACGATCTGGATGGCTGGTGGCGGCATCAAAGGTGGAGTCGTGCATGGTGCAACCGACGAGTGGGGTTACCGAGCAATTTCTGACAAGTGCGAGATCCATGACTTGCACGCCACCATGCTGTATTTGATGGGCCTGGAACACACGCAGTCAACCTATCGTTTCGGCGGACGCGATATGCGATTGACGGATGTACACGGCCATGTAATTCATGCGGTGATTGCATAGAGCAATCGCTTGGAGTCATTTGTCCCGAAATTTTGGGGTAGCGGAATGCGTCTAGGGCTTGTTGACTATAGGAAGCACTTATGAAAATCACTGTCAAATTATTTGCAGGCGCTGCGCAGCAGGCTGGATTACGAACCCTTAGCTTGGAACTGACTGATGGAGCAAACGTGGCTGCGGCCCGCGCGGCACTTTTGGTTCAGTTACCGCAGTTGAAAGCTCTTTGCGATGTGAGCTTGTGGGCTACGGAGACAGAAGTGCTCGATACGGCCACTGTGTTGAAGCCGGACAGCGAGTTGGCGATGATACCACCTGTCAGCGGCGGTTAAAACGGATAGGTTTCGAAGATCGTCCATAGAACATTTTTTCACGCGCCGGTCGTGGCCTAAGCTTCCAACCTGGGTATCGAAATAATTCCCCGGGAAGCAACTTATTAGCAGGCTTACCCAACTTCAGGCTTCAGGCAGGTCCGCGGATCGGACGCGGACGCGAATGGGCTGACGGACAGGGTGCATCCGAAACTGCGTCCTTGGTGCTTTGTGCGTCCCGCGTTTTCGCCGTTGTTCGCTACGTCGCCACAGTCATTCCTAATTGTTCAGAATCTATCGCATCGAAAGCGAGAACTTCGTTGACCACTTCCTGTGGAAAGCCCCAAATCTCAAGTAGG
>JANNNN010001182.1:0-4201 GCA_031398555.1 Planctomycetia bacterium
GTGATTTCACTCGCAATCAACCCTTTTCAGTTTCGCTTTGGCTCAATGCGCCGCGTCATTTCGACCGGGCTGTAATCTTCCATCGTTCTCAAGCCTGGACCGACTCGGGCAGTCGCGGTTACGAATTACTGCTGGAAAATGGTCGACTGAGTTTTGGGTTGATTCATTTCTATCCGGGCAATGCCATTCGTGTTGTCGCCAAAGAGAAGTTGCCTATTAACGACTGGAAGCACGTCGCGATTGCGTATGATGGTTCAAGCCGCGCCGGTGGCGTGAACCTGTACCTTGATGGTCAGCCAATGAGTTGCGAAGTGGTCCGCGATCACTTAACCAAGAACATTCATGACTCTGCTGTCAAAGACCTGGCTATCGGCCAGCGATTTCGTGATGTTGGTTTCAAAGATGGACGCGTTGACGAATTCAAAGTCTTTGACCGTGACTTGACTAGCATCGAGGTTCAACAGCTTTTTGCAAGCGACATTGAGGGGCAGGTTAGTTTTGAATCTCTATCCCAAGAAGCAGTTAGCGATTTTTATCTACGAACTCAAGACGATGAGTACAAGCAAGAGCTATCCAAGTTGCGCCAATTGCGCGACCACTTTAGCGAATTGAATGATCCCATTCAAGAAATTATGGTGATGCGGGAGACGGCGCCACGCCAAACCTACATATTGGCGCGTGGAGCCTACGACGCGCCGCTGGAGGTGGTGGAACGTGACACACCGAAAAGCATGATGAAAATGGAAGCCGACTGGCCGAAGAATCGTCTGGGCTTAGCCAATTGGTTGGTCGATCCAAGTCATCCACTGACCGCCCGCGTGGCCGTTAACCGTTTATGGCAAGCTACTTTTGGTACGGGCCTGGTCGCGACCGCTGAGGACTTTGGACTTCAAGGGGCCGCGCCTTCCAACCCTGAATTGCTCGATTGGTTGTCACATCATTTTGTTAATTCGGGGTGGAACATGAAGCAATTGATCAAGTTGATCGTCACTTCGGCAACCTACCGTCAGCAATCCAACCCTACTCCAGAATTGCTGCGGGATGATCCAGAAAACCGCCTGTTCGCGCGTGGTCCATCGCACAGATTGTCGGCGGAAATGATTCGCGACTTGGCACTTGCAAGCAGTGGTTTATTGGTCGACACTGTTGGCGGGGCGCCCGTGAAACCTTATCAACCTGAAGGCTTGTGGGAAGAGAAATCAGGCGAAAAATACACCCGCGATGAAGGGGCCGGGAGCCATCGCCGCAGCCTTTACACTTTCTGGAAACGCACTTCTCCACCGCCTTCGATGATGTCGTTTGATGCCACCAGTCGCGAAGTGTGCACGGTCCGGCGTCAGTCGACACTGACTCCTTTGCAGATGCTTGTTCTGCTCAATGACCCGCAATATGTCGAAGCCGCCCGCGCACTGGCTGAGCGTGCTTTGAAGCAAGCGAGCGAACTAAACCAGCAATTGCAATTTGTGTTTCGATCACTGACCGGGCGAACACCCAATGCGAAAGAAATTGCAGTTCTTAAAGCACTTTTTGATGAACAGTTAACTCAGTTTAAGCAACAGCCGGATCAGTCCGTCAAGCTGCTCAGGGTTGGCGATCATGCCGCCAGTAGGGAACTCAACCCGAACGAACTCGCCGCGATGGCTGTTGTCGCCGAAGGGCTAATGACCTACGACGAAACGGTGGTGAAACGTTAGTGACCTACCCTTTAACTCGCTGGTTCCAAGGCCCTGCCTTGGAACTCACTGAACTCACTGAACTCACTGAACTCACTGAACTCACTGAACTCACTGAACGCAGGCCCTGCCTTCAGTTCCGACAACTTGGTGCACAATTCAGAAGGGAGGCGGAGCCCATAGCTCTAAACATCTTTTGTTTTGTGCTATCAATCGGCAACGGGAGAGCGACGCTCCTGCGGAGCTTTACCAGGCTGCGAGTGGACGTCCACAAGCAGGGAAGACGGGCTCGCGGCCCATGAAAAACTCGGCAGGAGCCTCGCTCTCCCGCGCTGTGTTTTCATTACCTTAAAAACACAAAAGATGTTTAGAGCGATGGGCGGAGCCTCAAAGACAGTGCGTTACCGGGCAGAGCCTGGTAACGAGTAGCGGCCGAGTCTGGTAACGAGAGGCGAGCGGCGACTTCACGGGGCTGGTGCATCGTGGCCTATACATAAAACAGAAAAACCCAAAAATGACCCAAGACACTTTTACTCACATGAACGCACAGCTTACGCGACGGCACTTTTTCGGTCGGACGAGTCTGGGTGTTGGCACAGCTGCACTTGCGGGTTTGCTATCTTCGAGCAGTTTGGCCGATGACAACGTTGTGAGCGTACCCACAATCCATCATAAACCGCGTGCAAAACGAATTGTCTATTTGTTTATGAGTGGCGGACCGTCACAGATCGAGACCTTTGACTACAAGCCGCAATTGCGAATCGACAATGGCAGAGAACTGCCAGACAGCGTAAGAAGGGGCCAACGTTTAACGGGAATGTCTGGCAATCAAGCTACACTGCCCATCGCAGGATCTGCATTTAATTTTCATCAACATGGCAGTTCAGGCGCATGGATCAGCGACCTATTGCCACACACTGCTGGCATCGCCGATGATTTATGCATCGTCAACTCCGTCTACACCGAAGCGATCAATCACGATCCCGCGATTACATTCATACAAACTGGATCGCAAATTGCCGGTCGTCCTTCGCTCGGCGCTTGGTTGGACTACGGGCTTGGTTCGACCAACGAAAATCTGCCGTCGTTCTGTGTCTTGGTGACTAAGAATAAAGCCGATCAACCACTTTATGCCAGGCTTTGGGGGAGCGGCTTTCTGCCGTCCAATCATCAAGGGGTTCAGTTTCGAGCTGGAGCCGATCCGGTCCTTTATTTGAGTAACCCCGAAGGCATCAGTTCAGCCAGCCGTCGTAAGATGCTCGACCGCATCAATGAATTGCACGCGATCGAAATGGCCGAGCGATTGGACCCCATAATCGAAGCTCGTGTGGCTCAGAGTGAGATGGCGTTTCGGATGCAATCATCTGTCCCTGAAGTCGCCGATATCAGTAAAGAGCCGGAGGAGGTTTTCCAACTCTATGGCCCCGATTCGCGAGTGCCGGGGACGTTTGCCGCCAACTGCTTGCTCGCGCGGCGACTGCTTGAACGCGATGTCCGATGCGTACAATTGTTCCACAAAGGCTGGGATCAGCACGGTTCACTGCCAGCCGGCATTTCGACTCAGTGCCGCGATATCGATCAAGCCTCAGCCGCTCTCGTGACGGACCTCAAGCGACGTGGGTTGCTTGACGATACGCTGGTCGTGTGGGGCGGCGAGTTCGGTCGTACGGCTTATAGTCAGGGTAAATTAACGGAGAAGAACTACGGCCGCGATCATCATCCCAGGTGCTTTTCGATGTGGTTGGCAGGCGGCGGCATTAAGCCTGGGATCACTTTTGGAAAAACGGATGAATACAGTTACAACATTGTCGAAAACCCAGTTCACATTCACGACCTAAATGCCACACTGCTGCACGTGCTGGGAATCGACCACGAACGGCTGACTTACAAATATCAAGGCCGCCGCTATCGTTTGACCGATGTGCACGGGAAAGTAGTCAACGAAGTACTGGCTTGATCGATCCGTGTGCGGTAAAAACGCGCACTCCAAAACTGCCAAATTGCGGTGTTTTCGATTATCGCATCGTCTGATCTATCTAGCGTAAATCGCCAAAGTTGCGTATCAATGAAGCTTTCGACTGGAATCCAAAAGTCGTTTTTCAGCAAGCTCCCTTAAACGCATCCATTCAAAATGAACGCAACTATTGCCATCGATCTAGACCTAGAAGTCGCATGCCAATCCATTGCACGTGAACTTTCGGTAAAAGTCAGCCAAGTCCAAGCCGCCGTCGAGCTGTTGGACGCCGGCAACACAATTCCGTTTATTGCTCGCTATCGCAAAGAGGCAACCCAAGGTTTGGACGAGTTGGCCCTGCGGGTCATTGAAGACGCTATTGAAAGAGCCCGTGAACTAGCGGCTCGCAAGACGACGGTGCTCAAGACGATTGAAGAACAGGGGCTGCTGACTGACCAACTTCGCAAGAAGATATTGGACTGTCGCGATATGCAGACGCTTGAGACTATTTACTTGCCCTACAAACCCAAGCGACGCACAAGAGCTACAGTTGCCAGAGAACGTGGTTTGCAGC
>JANNNN010001198.1:0-1994 GCA_031398555.1 Planctomycetia bacterium
GGGCGATCAACGCTTCTTTCTGGGCTGGGGACAGATCTGGCGGCGATTGTACCGCGAGACTGAGCTTCGCAAGCGGTTGATGACTGACTCGCATTCGCCAAGCCAATATCGCGCAAACGGCATCGTTTCAAATATGGATGGCTTCTACAAAGCGTTTGAAATCAAGCCAACGGATCCGATGTATATCGCTCCGGAAAAACGCGTTCGGATCTGGTAGAAATTAAAGCCTTTTGCAGCATTTCTCGCTGATCGACTCGATCCTTAATTAAGTGCGTTTAAGTTCCTCTTTGAGGGGTGATAATGGGATACCTCAAAACACGTTTAAGCCCGAGGGGCTGGTATAACCCTAGCCGGTAATGAAACCACCGGTTATTGGAACCAAAGTATCGTAGACCCGAGGGGTCGACAGGATCAACTTTCGAACGCGGTAATGGGCTGCTCAACGCCCGCGACCCTGCAACCGACATAATTTCACTGACCAATTCTGCCGATCCTTCGGGTCTACTCATTCATCGCCTACTCACCGGTGGTTTCATTACCGGCTATGGATATGTCAGCCCATTCGGGCTTAAGAATTGAACGAAACGCCATTGCGAACAAAAGACGGAGCAACACTTGTCCCAGACTGCTATTTGTCGCACAGTCCAGGCGGAACCTGCAATTCAGAGGGCTCCAAGTCAGGACCTTTAAATCAGATGCTGGGGATCGGAAAGTTTTGTGCATTCATCTTGACTTTGCGGAATGTTAGAGAGTCGCCAACGAGGCTCTACCTATTATTGTTAAACTGTCAAATAAATCCGCCCAAGTTTTGAATTGTTCGAGCCAAGATAGCATCGCTTGAAGCGAGTCTACGTGGGGCGGGCAGGAAGTTATTTGTAATTTGCCGCGATCTAGTTAGCCGCACTGGGTGCAATATTGAATGCAGTTGAATTAGTCGAAGTTAAAAAAGCGTATTCGAACGTACAAGCGGTTCGGAACTTGACGCTGACGGTGCCTGAGGGTTGCGTTTACGGTTTCATCGGCCCAAACGGATCGGGGAAGTCAACTACTCTGCGAATGATCATGCGGATCATCTACCCGGATGAAGGGGTCGTGCGAGTGTTAGGTGCTGACAAGTTCGGCGCAGCCAATGATCTGGTCGGTTACCTGCCGGAAGAACGCAGCACTTATAAGAAGATGAAAGTCCGCGAAGTGCTCTGCTTTCACGCCGAGCTCAAGGGACTGCGGCGGCCAGCAGTTATCGTCGATGAATGGCTAGAACGTTTGGGATTGATCGATTGGCGCGATAAAAAAGTAGAAGCGCTTTCGAAAGGAATGGCTCAGAAGGTTCAGTTCATTTCGTCCGTGGTTTCGAAACCGAAGCTCTTGTTGCTGGACGAGCCCTTCAGCGGACTGGATCCAGTGAATAATGAAGCGATTCGCAAAGCGGTGCTCGAACTGCATCAAGAAGGGACGACGATCATCTTTTCGACGCACGATATGCGGACGGCTGAAGTGATGTGCGATTATATCTTTATGATCTATCGCGGCGACAAGGTGCTCGACGGGACGCTCGAGTCAATTCAGAATCAATACGGTACGGATATGATTCGTATTCGAGTCGAAGGAAATACGATTGGCGTTGGAGAGTTGGAGCGGATTCGCGGTGTTTCCGGGGCTAAAGATCTCGGGCATTTTAAGGAGTTGCGAGTCGCAGAGGGTACGGACACACAGTCCATTTTGCATCGACTGTGTGAGTTGGGACGCGTCGTTCATTTTGAAATTACACGTCCGAGCTTGCACGATATTTTTGTGCGAATTGCAAATCCTGCGGCCGAGGAGACTGGCGATGTTGCGGGGTCGGCCGTTCAAGCAACGCTGTGAATCCTTTTGTGCTAACACCCGTAACACATGCAAAGGAATTTAATTAGGTAGCTGGTTTCGTGAGAAATCGGACGCATTAGTAAGATCACGATTGTGCCCCGGTTTCTCACGAAACCAGCTATCGAAATGAG
>JANNNN010001201.1:0-4141 GCA_031398555.1 Planctomycetia bacterium
TCCGGCTGATAAGTCGCTTGAAAAATCGCGTTTTCCCTGGGTTTTTAAGCGGGACGCGCTCTAACGCCTTTCGGCTGATAAGTCCAAAACTCCGTAACGAAAACTATCCTAAGCGGGACGCGCTTGGCTAGTAGTCCCACAAGCTAGTCTTTTACAAAGAGCCAACAATATGCTCGACGCAGCCCTTCCACGACTTCATTCGTTGCTTGGGCTTGTCGCCATGATCGTCCTTGCTTGGGCGATCAGCACTAACCGCCGCAAATTCCCTACGCGGGTGGTGCTTGGTGGATTGATTCTCCAGTTCATCTTGGCGTTCCTAGTGCTGCGGACCACGCCTGGTCAATGGTTCTTCAGTCAAGCCAATCTTGCTGTTGAGGGTTTTTCTTTCTTCGTCAATCAAGGTAGCGGTTTTGTATTCGGTTTGTTCCCCGACGCCCAGCAGCATGTTGACGGCGATCGGATGTTTATGGTGAAGTCGTTCGCATTCGGTGTTTTGCCGACGGTGATCGTTTTCAGCAGTCTCATGTCGGTGCTCTATCACCTTGGCGTGATGCAGTTTGTTGTCCGATGCGTCGCCGTGGTAATGCAAAAGACACTAGGCACTAGCGGTCCAGAAACGCTTGCGGCCGCGGCAAACATCTTCGTCGGCCACACTGAAGCCCCGCTAGTTGTGAAGCCCTATCTCGAACGAATGACTCGCAGTGAGTTGAATGCTTTGATGGTCGGAGGATTTGCAACCGTCACGGGCAGCTTGATTGCCGGTTACGCAAGCATGGGTGTTGAAGCGGGGCATCTTATAACGGCGAGCGTCATTTCGGGGCCCGCAGCGCTGCTGATCGCGAAACTGATCGTGCCTGATGACGAAGACAAAACCGTCGAAAGCTCGCTGGCGATCGATGCGCGTTCTGAAAGCGTAAATCTGGTCGGTGCAGCCGCTCAAGGCGCGAGCGATGGTATGAAGCTTGCGCTGAACATCGCCGCTATGCTCATTGCGTTCCTAGCGCTCATCGCGCTGGCGGATTTCACTCTCGGGCAAGCCGGAGTTCTGTTCGGTTGGGTGGACGACAATGGCAAACCAATACTGAGTTTCACGATGCTGCTGGGATACGCTTTCGCGCCGGTCGCTTGGTTTATCGGTGTACCGTGGTCAGAGGCTCTGGATGGTGGAAAGCTGCTCGGTATCAAGATGGTTGCAAATGAATTTGTGGCCTACGAGCAGTTAGGTGAAATGCTTCGCCGCGAGCAACCTTTGAGTGATCGCACCAAGACCCTGATGACTTATGCCCTTTGCGGCTTTTCCAATTTCAGTGCGATCGGCATTCAGATTGGGGGAATTGGCAGTTTGGCGCCAGGTCGGCGCAACGACATTGCGCAGCTGGGCTTACGAGCGATGATTGGGGGAACGATCGCTTGCTTAATGACCGCTTGCATCGCTGGCATTATTGTCTGATTCCGGAAAGAACTGCTTTAGTGTCGGCTGCGGTTCGTCGGCTTCGATCTCCCAGACAGTGCGATCAGGATATTCTTTTAGTAAAGCACTAATCCAACGGCCATCCTCATATCTAGCCCAAACGATACTGCATTCGCTAGGACAAGCCAGATTGTAAACCCACTCTTGATGAACATTGTGCTTCGCCGTGTAGCGAACAAGAACCAAGTGTCTGCCGTCTTGGGTAGATAACTGCTGGACAATATTTTGTCGCTTTCGTGACCACAGTTCCGCTTCATTACGTTTTGCAACACCTGCAAATACAACTAAACTCGCGACTTCAATCAGCACAATCGCAAACATCGCCAGACGCACTAGCTGCGCCTGCAACTTGTTGTTCTCTCTCAGTGAGATGCGGGCTGATAGCAGCGAAAGCAACAGAAGCCACGGAAGTATTGGAGCCAAGTAGTGCGAATAAACCCAGCAAACGCAAGCCGACGCAGCCACTTGGATGGCAACAGCCAGAGCCAGTGCGCGCGGCAATCTATAGTTCGACCACGCCAGACCACCGATCAAGAGCAAGCCTGACAATGGAAAAGTAACTTTGAACAACTCGCGACATGCATCGTACACGCCACGCATCCAACCATTGACCCCAACTCGTTCGCGATACCAGTTCAGCGAATCGATAGCGTGGTAGTCGTGAAAAACTGCAGGAAGATCGATTCGCTTGGCTGTGTTATTCAAATTCGGCGGACTGAAAACAAATAACGGCGCGACGCCGTACTGCAATTCATGCAATTGGTAAGGCATTTTCCGCCAATCACCAGTGACCGCATGATTGTGTGCGGCGATGAGGATGAGCGCCGACAAGATTGGTGCGGCAGCAAATAAAACCGTCCTGAGTGCGAGCTTTGATCGCAACAGCCACCCGTGTCTGCTCCACGCGAACCACAGCACACTTGTACAAATCAATGTGCAACAGAGTCCTTCGAATGGACGCGAGATAGCCAGCAAGCCAACTCCGAAACCGCTGGCTAGTGCGGTTGAAAAATCGACGCGCCGTCGCAATCGTAATACGCCACCCATCAAGAGAGCGTTTCCACTGGCTGGTAAAAAACCATGCAGCAAACTCTGAGACCACGCAAGCTGTATAAATGGGCTCAGCGATATCAGTACGCCCCCGAAAATGGCCCAACGCTTAGGCAGCACTCCAGCGATCATCCATGTAACGCATACGGTCATCAGGGCCGCGCCCAGCCAGCTGCTGGCGAGCGGCATTCCGAACACCATCCCTAGCGCTACCAGCAGGCCTGCACCAACCGGGTACTTGGAGGCATAGTTGGGATGCACAACGGTATGAAACGATTGCAATGCTTCCCAAACAGGCGGAGTGGGATTCGCCAGTCGTCCGTGCAACAGCGTATCCGCACCCAGCATGTAGCTGAATTCGTCGTGGACTCTCGGCGCGTGCTGTACGTAAATTGAAATAGTGAAAGCTACGCAAGCCGACCAAGCGGCCACCGCGTATAACGCGATGAACCACGTTCGAGGAGTCATTCTTGGCAAACTAACCGCTTTCGCCGTGTTGCGTATCAGGTTGGCTTCCAGCTTGAGAGCAATTGACGTCGCGCTCATAAAAAAGGTCGCCGCGCAAATACAACATATTGTGCGCCGAATGCAAATCGCGATAAGATACCTTCAAAACTCCTTAACCAGCGGAGCATGCTTGGAAAGAAGAACAAGTAACGTGTCGTTAGAACTGCAAATCCTGCATCTCGAAATCGGCGGCGCGTCTCGATTGGACTTAAGCAAATTGCCTCGCGATCAAAGGGAATACGAGACATGACCCAGCGTGTGCCAGGGTTCCAAGGGTTGTTCTCGAACAGCGCAAACACCCCACCCGGACGCAGTGAGTTGTAGATCTTGCTCAGCTCAGCTTGGCGCTGATCGATTTCAATATGATGAAAAACACCCGACGTGTACGCCGCATCGAAATTCAACGGCTCGAGTTGTTCATCGGCATGTAGCCAACTAAGACGACCAGCAAACGATGGCATCGCAGCATGTTTACGAGCGGCAATCGCCAGCGATTCCGAAGAACAATCGAGTCCCGTTAGCGACGCACTTGGGCATGCGGCAAGGAGGGATTGAGCAGCATTCCCAACGCCGCAGCCGAAATCCAAAATACTGGCAGGCGGTGGGACGTTGAACCGCGTCAGCAATGAACCAAACATTGCAACGCGACCACGAACAAAATAATCGGCTGTCTCGCCACTTAGCGATAACCCGAGTTGGAGCTGGTGCTCGTAAGCAATCGCGGCAGAATCAAAAGTAGTGGCCACCGAAGTCATAGTCATGCACTTTGGAGTTTTGTCTTGTGAGCCGTCGGGCGCTACCGCGCACAACGAAGTTTTGTCTTGTTAGCCGACGGCGCTAGCCGCGGGCAACGAAGTAAATCTGTAAAACGCAACAGTAACCGTTCCAATGCCAATCGATTCACGCCAGCGCTGGTGCCCCAACGATAACTAACCCATTGGTTTCGCCCGGGAATTGCGTACGCAACACTAAACTAGCTGGCTTTTGGTAGGTCGCTCCTGTGCAATCAGCTAAACGTCCGCAGCGCATGGTCGCACTCGGCAAGTGCGACCCAAGAAAACCAAGCCGACGGCACTTAGATCCCAATGTTCAATACAACTGTTATCGACGACG
>JANNNN010001235.1:0-4884 GCA_031398555.1 Planctomycetia bacterium
ACGAAGCTGACGATGCCGAGCTGCTTCGCAAGTCGCTGGCGCCCATTTTAGGCGATGAGGTCGCGATCGAATTGCATGATGCCGACGATGATACCAAAGTCGCTTACGTTGCCGCAAACGAAGACTCCGAACCGATCTATATCAATCGGACGGTCGTCGATGCGGATGTCATTCTGCCAATCACTTGCGCACGCGGAAACTCGACGCTCGATTACATGGGTGCCTACACCGTGTTCCCGCTGCTCTCGAATCGCGCAACCCGCGGTCAGTTCTACGCACTCAACAAGTTGGATGCCGTGGAAGAGCACGAGAAACTGACCGCTTGGGCCGATCAAGCCGCTTGGTGGGTCGGCATGATGGCGACTATTCAAGCTGTACCCGGCGCCGATGATTCAGTCGCGTGCGTCATCGCCGGTAGCACCAATTCCGTCGAGCACGAAGCGCAGCAGCGCATGGCGATGGCTTGGCGAATCGACGATCAACCCGCCCAGTTGGTCATTGCGTTGCTCGAAGGTCGTCAGTCCCAGCAGTCGTGGGAAAATCTCGCTCGTGCGTTGCATACCGCTAAACAACTGGTTGCACCCGGCGGCTCGATCGTCTTATGTACTGACATAACCAAAGGTCCAGGAGCTGGACTTCAGAAGCTTCGCAACGTGCACAATTCGCCCGCAATGATCGCTCGCAAGCTTGCCAACGAAACCTCAGACGATGCGCTAGCTGCCGCCGTGATTCTCGAGACGACTAAGAACTATCACGTTTACTTGGTTTCGCATCTCAAGCCCGAGACCGTCGAAGGATTAGGTATGGGGGTTATTCAAGACGCTGCGCAGCTTGAACACCTTTGCCAACAGCACGCCAGTTGCGCCGTTCTCGGTGCAGCGCAGCATCGCTTCGTCCCACACTTTTAGGTGACACTCCTCCCGTGGCTGGTTTCGTAAGAAACCGGTTTAGGAGGGAAAACCGACTAATTCGTCCGGTCTCTCACGAAACCAGCTACCCCATGCGCGCAGACTTTCACTTGCGATTGTGTTTATGCCACCACTCGTCGACTGCAGACGGTATTGCCACCAAATTATCCGTGGGACTCATCTCAATCAGCAGATCCGCGCCTACAACATGCGCAACGAATTCAAGCGATTTGTTTCCAATTGACATCTCAATCGTTCCGCTTTGAAGACTCGCACGATCCGCGATGTTCATTTTCGCAAGGATCTTTATGCGAGTGATAACCGCATTCAATAGATGCTTCGGTGGCGAATCGCGCTCGACAGATTCGCCGTCGATGATGTAAATGACTGTAAAACTATCATCGTCTGGCACTAGCAAAATATGGGACGCTCTAAGTTGGACAGCTTCTTGGATCATCAAACTCACAAAGCGGACCACTGGCGCGCTTGGTAACTCATCATGAATGAGAGGTTGTGGTGCAGAGCGAAACTTAGGCATCTCGAACGCAAAACCACTGGAAAGGAAATCTTCTTCATCAGGTGAGTCGTCATCGGTAGAGCAATCAGAATATACGTTCCCCTGGAACCGACTAGCCACACCATCCAAAATATCTTCCACCTCACTAAAATCGATCTGCGTGTCGGTAAACTCCTGCAGCATCGAGTCGGCGGACTCTCCTTCGACCTGCCCGTAATGTCGATTGATCGCTTCACTAATGCCACTGGCTGAGCCGACCATGCAGACAATGTTGCAATCCAAAATAAACCTGAGCTTTTCGATAGTCTCGAGGTTGAATGGGTCAGAAACTAGTACCGTAAGTGAACGACCGGATGAAGCGATGGGCAGCATGCATTGCTCTCGAGCGACAGACTCTGGAACCATTTGAATGATGTTATCATCGATTTGCAGGCTTCGTGCATCCATGTACGGCGATCCCGAAGCCTCCGCTGCTGCGCGTGCAATTGCTTCCTCGGAGACGTAACCGAGCTGCAACAAACTATCTGTCGTCGTGCAACCTCGCTGCGCCGCGAATGTCTCTGCATTGGAAAGCTGTTCCTGGGATATTGTTCCGTTTTTAAGCAAGCATTCATGCACCGTTCGCGATGAACTTAGTGCCATGGTCCCGGGTGCGAGAATCCCCGTAAGAGGAATCAACGAGCGTCGATCGAGGGTCGGCATTTGACTGCTCCAACCTTCGGGCAACTCGCTTGGCTGAGTAATCGAATGAGGTTTCTGTCCGTGAGTGACGACTTCCGTTTCATCAACGGCCACGAAGGCGGTCAGCCTCGATAAGACGCCACACGCAAGTGAGCAACCGATGATCTCACGCTTCAGCTCTTGGTCGCAAGCGACGCTCGCAACCATTTGGTCCTCCAGTTCGCGTACGCGTGATTTGCCCCAAAGCGGCAGTAAGACGCTTTGGGGATTGTCGCTAACATGCGCGACAACCTGCTCGTTCCACAATTCTCCAGTGGGTAACGTTCCAGTGATTGTCAATGACAGCGAATCGCGTACATCTGTTTGTCCATAGATCGTTAGCGATCTGCCGGCATAGAGCGTGTCCAGCTTGGTAGTGGCAAGCTGAAGCGAGGCTGACGAGGGACTATCTATTTTTAGATTAGTCACGGCAGGGGAACCGATTTCGTCAGCAAAGCGCTTCAAGACTTCGTCAAGTCGTTTTTCTGATTCAACAAGCTCAAACGTACCGCCCGTAAATTCTGCGAGCCGCTGCAACACACTGCCATTGACCGCACGGTCGATTCCCAAGCAAAAGAGTCTAGGTCGAACGGGTTCAGGAATGGACCCGACTAGACGCAGAACGGAATCTTCGCCAGAGATTTGACCATCTGTTACCAGGACCATTGCAAGGCTTCTCCCAAACGGACGTGCTCCACTTTGGCTCGAGTAGGCATCTAGGCCGCGTTCGATGGCTAGCCCCATTTCTGTTCCGCCGCGACTTTCAATTTTACTCAGCCATCTGGTTGCTTCATATCGATTTGCGTCTGTAGCCAATTGCCACCTACTGGCTGAATGAGTCTTGCAATTGGTGGAAAACGCATCAAGGCGATCATCAAACGCGATCGCTTGAAAACGATCCGATGGTAGTAAACTGTCAATCAGGCGACTTATGCCGCGGCGAGCAGCTTTCATTTTCCAGCCTTCCATACTGCCGCTGCGGTCGACAAGAAAAACGACATCCCGCGGCACTGGACTGTCAACACGGGGTGGCACAATGCTGACTGCGAAAGTCAGTCTTTTGGTTTCGCCTCTATCGTTCGTCTTCGAAGAATGCGATTCGGCGGTGAGAGTTGTTCGAATCGATGAGTCGTCAACGCTACCTCGCAAAATAAAGTCACGATCCACCCGCTCGCCGGGAAGAATATCGATGCGACAACTTGACTCAGAGGATTCGAGCACAACTGAGTGAAGACTGCTTTTCAAATTCCCAACCCAGTCTTGCTGACCAGCAAGCTGGCCCATTTGCAAGTCGACACTTAGTCGCAAATCGACTGGACTTGCAAAGCCAGGCAACCAAGTTTGAGGCGTGACCGTAGAGGCATCGGGAACTTGGTCAGTGTCATGCGAAGTACCCCTGCCCAACGCGTTACGTGGCAACGGTAAACCAGATGTATACCTCGGTGCAACCACCAGTGGCAAACGCAACGTCCATTCACCATGAACTACCGATAGTTGAGTAACCGTTTCGATACAGACTTGAACCGCTTCGCCCGGCGGAATATTTCCAACTCGCATGGAAAATGTCTCGGGACGATTTTCTTCTAATAGAGCAGCGCGGTGACCAGATCGAATCGCTCGGTCATAGTCCGCTCTTGCTTGGCCGCGTTCTTTCAACAGAGCTCGAACGATTCGGTCATCAACTCGCATTTCACATGCGACGACGGCCGACTGTCCTTCGATCGGGAAGACGTAAGTCGCTTCGATGGGTTGATCGAATGGGTTGTAATAAGTCTGCAGAATCGTCGTTCTGACTGCGATCGCCACAACGCTTGAGCGGTAAGCAAGTTGTTTCAAAGGCAGATTACCGTACTTGGAACCCATTGCACCGAACCCACCACGATTTTCTGTAGAACCTATCTCATCAAAGCGTTGCAACACAATCGTCATGGTTCGGTCTCCAGTGTTAACAAAGTGACATATCAGCCGGAAAGCGCTAAATCTAACCCACGCCAGGGTCTAATCGATAAGTTTCTGTCTACGCAACTCCTCAACGATGGGCTCCAACGCCGATTGCAAAGATCGCGTGTCCAATTCCTGTACTTTTGAAATCTCTCGCGGCAGCTCGATGGCAATGCTCATTCCATTTGGCATGATCAAGCGAATCAGGCTGAGCGTCTCCGCTTTGACTAGTCCTTGTTGGGTTTCATTCAAACTTGTCGGTGTTCCTGAGGGCAATGCTGCGGGCGTCAGCCAAAACTCACCCGCGTCCGCTTCAAGCGGTTCTGCGTGGAGTTGGTTATCAGGTGATTTGTCGTGTCTTTCTGACTGTGCGGCTAAATACTTGTCAGCTTCTTGCCAAAAATCTGCGGCCAGTTTTGCGATCGCTTCAAGTCTGCGACTTGTCAGTCCAACGAGCTCCTGCTGTATATCTGATAGTGACAAGTTCTGGGCTTGTAACTGTTTGATAGCCACAATTTGGAGGACATGTGTTTCGTCGTAGTAGGCAACTCGCCCGCGCATTTGCGTTGGTGGACCGAGTAAGCCCAGGGTTGTGTAGTAGCGAATAGTTCGCGTGTCCGGAACCGCACGCACTCTCGCTGAAAGCGCCGGCGCATAATCGCTCGACTGCAGCGCTCGCGCCACCAATGTTCTCAATTCGCTAATTTGGAATTGCCTTGCCATCACCGTATCTTACAGTGTCATATAACACTGTCAATGACATTTTCGTTCAAATTTCGTTGTTTTTTGGGACGACGG
>JANNNN010001239.1:0-4010 GCA_031398555.1 Planctomycetia bacterium
GTGATTTAATTGGAACGCTTCGCAATGAACCCACTCCGCTTGTCCATTCTGCTGTGTATCGCAGGCTGTCAAACTTTAACTGCATCGACAACGGAACATCCAAATGTCTTGTTTATTGCCATCGACGATTTGCGCACAGACTTAGGCTCGCTCGGCGTAGCTTATGCTAATAGTCCGCAACTCGATGCGTTCGCCCGAACCGCTCGAGTGTTCAGTCACCACTATGTCCAAGTTCCCACATGCGGCGCTTCGAGGTGTGCGCTGCTTCGAGGGCAATATCCAACCAAGCCGGTACATGTCGGTAATGGAGCCATCGCGTCAACTCATAGGGATTGGGGGGCTCAAAGCTTGCCGAATGTATTTCGAACGAATGGTTATCAAACTTTGGCGTTGGGAAAGTTAACGCATTACCCAGGTGGATTAACTGGAAAGGACTGGGCGGAAGGGCCAGAAGAATTGCCCGGAGCGTGGGACCGCTGCTGGATTCCTCCGGGACCGTGGCCACATGCCGAAGCAATTATGCATGGTTACGCTGACGGGGCCGCGCGGAAGGCAGGCAAGTCGCCTCCGATGGAAAGCGTAGATGGTCCCGACGAGACTTATCCCGATGCATGGGTTGCTGCTGAGGCAACTGCGACGCTCAAGGAACTTGCTAAGCAGGATCAGCCTTGGTTCTTCGCTGTCGGCTTCTTCAAACCCCACTTACCATTCGCTGCACCGAAGAAATGGTACGACCTACATTCAGACGGTATACCAGATCTGATGCCTGCCGTTTCCGCCAAGCCTGAGTGGGAGTCGACATGGCACGGATCGGGCGAGTTTCGAGGCAACTACGGTCATGGCGATGATCGCGATCCGGATACAGACTCCGCGTATGCGCGCGAGCTACGTCAAGCTTACGCGGCATGCGTGAGCTACACTGACGCACAAATTGGCAAAGTACTCGACGCACTCCACGAATTGAAGCTTGACTCGAACACAATTGTGGTTGTCTGGAGCGATCATGGTTTCTTACTCGGCGAACATGCTATCTGGGGCAAGCACTGTTTGTACGAACGAGCCTTGCGTTCGCCGTTGATGATACGTTATCCAAAGCTACAAGAGCCCGGCGCGACAAGCGATGCGATCGTCGAGACGGTCGATATCTTTCCAACTCTGGCCGAATTGTGCAAGCTGCCTCTGCCGACGGGATTGAGTGGTCAGAGTTTGCTTCCCAAGTTGCTTGATCCCGCGGAGAAATCGAGCAAGCCTGCACTAGGTTTTTGGGCCGGAGGCCAACGAACAGTTCGCACCGA
The DNA here is from genome assembly GCA_031398555.1 of Planctomycetia bacterium. GTDB lineage: Bacteria > Planctomycetota > Planctomycetia > Pirellulales > Pirellulaceae > Aureliella. The sequence goes on from JANNNN010001239.1 coordinate 1,296, forward strand.
ACGCTGGCGGTTGATCAGCAAGTTAGGTAAAGATGAACCCGTTCCACAGTTAGAGTTGTTCGACTATCAGACCGATCCAAACGAGACTCGAAATCACGCGACCGAGAATCCTGCGGTGGTCGACGAATTACAGTTGCTAATTGCTGGTTAGTTGTAGCTGGATTTGTGAAAATCCGGAAGTGATGGTTGAGACAGTAGGCAGTTGAGACAGTAGGCATTTGATAATGGTCCGGGTTCTCATGAACCCAGCTACGAAGAGGGGCAGTTTTAGGGAAATCGCGATGCAGTTAAGTGAACAAGAACTGGTGAGCTTGGTGGATTCGGCGATGGCTGCAAGGCTCCGGGCGTATGCGCCGTATAGTAGTTTTTTAGTTGGCGCCGCGATCTTGACAGACGATGGACAGATCATTCGGGGCTGCAATGTGGAGAACGCAAGCTACGGATTAGCGATTTGTGCAGAGCGCAGCGCGGTATCAAGTGCGATCGTCATGGGGCAACGGAAATGGCGGGCGATTGCCGTTGCGTCGCGCGGCGCGGTGACTCCGTGCGGGGCTTGTCGCCAAGTGCTGCACGAGTTCGGTAAAGAGATCGAAGTGATTCTGATTGACGTTGAAAGCGGCGAGATTCGAAGTCGCTGGACTACTGAGTCGCTGTTGCCTGGCGCATTTGCACTGTGAGTGACTCGTGGCGGATGCTGCCAGCATCCGAGCAGACGCTGGCAGCGTCAGCTAAAGATAAGAACTGACGCTGGCAGCGTCAGCTACGGTGGGCATCTTGCTCGTCGAACCATTGATTGACGACCGATTGAGCGATGTGTTCTTGTTCAAAACGTAGATTCTTGGTCTTGCAAATGCGGTAAGCGGCCAGTTCGGATTCGGTCAGTTCGGCGGGATCCGTCGCATCATCCGCGTTGCGGTTGGCGATTGGAATCGCAAGCAAGCGATGCTTTTCAATTGTTTCCAAATCCATGAACAGACTTTGCGTATTCGGCAAGCGATGACGAAGGCGAGCGAGAATATGGAATCCGTCCATATCGAGGTCGCCCCAGTAATACAAACGCTGATTCGCTAACCACGAAATATCGAACAGCACTGTAACGCCCGCTCCCATTCCACCCAACGCGAGGCTGCGAGCTGATTTCGGCAGAGTCAACAGATTCACTTTGTTCTCCACTATGAACACGCGTGCCATCGAAACAGGCAATCGATCGATCTCGGCTGACGGCAGCGATAATTCCATCCATGGACACCCGACTTCACTTGCCAGTACGTCATCCAGAAACCGCAGCAACAAGTGCTGGCGCGAGTAACGAAACCCGTATCGTTGCTCAAAACTCCGCGTGCTGCCAAAGTCGATGGCGCCTTCCGGCAACAACGCATCGAACCAAGCAGTCAACAGCGACTTATTCCGTTCAATCAACTTCGTCGAGATCGACAACGGCAACTCGCGGGTAAAACAATCTGGACGTGGATTATCGATCATGAACTGGGCAACTGCAAGCAACTGGTCAATCTGTGATTCAACCAGCAGCAACTTTTGCCAGTTCTTCGTGACCCAGGCGTTCAACTTTGGGAATCGACTTCGAACGCAGTCAACACATCTCTGCAGTTCGCGAAACTCGGTCGCTTTGCGCACTAGTTTGACCAAGTCCTCGAGTGACTCGACCACAATGGCAACGGGATAGTAGTTCTTGCCGTAAAGCCGCTTTGCCTTTTCCTCCCAAGTAATTGAGTAGCCAAAACCCGCCACTTCTTTGGATTCATTTCGCAGGTGGTCGACTTGGCTAATCAACTCCGATTGCGACGCGGGCAGTTTGAGATCACAAGGGATGCGAAGTGGAAAGAAGGATTCGTCGCCTGTCAGCCAAGCAGCGATCGCTCGCGAGTAAGCTCGGGTTGCCTTCTGAACGATTTCTTGGGGAGTAATCATTTATTGTCGAACAATTGTCGCAATTGTAGCCTGAACAATTTTGTAGCACGGTCAGTCGTAACAAGTTGGGAGAAGTAATTGTAGCCTGAACAATTGGGGCAATTATTCGACACTCAACGTCAAACGAGAAAAGGCGGCCGAGAAATCTCAGCCGCCTTTTTCATCGTATTTATTAGCCGGGTGGCTTACGGAACCATCCGCTAGTAGACGGTGTTTGAACCAACGTCTGGGTTGCCGCACATATGGAAGTGATTATGGTCAATGTAGATCACTTCCGACGCTTCTTTATCTTCAAGCGTGTACGGCACAGGCCAGCCGTTAATGGTTCGCTCAGAGAAGTAAATCGTGCACTTGTAATGTGCGTGATGCAGCTTGGCCATCCCGATCAAGGGAATGAACCGAGGTGGATCGACGTAGTCAGCGATCTTCTCTTTCACGATCTGCACGTTGTTGCGGTGCTTCTCGTAAAGCAACGGAATTCCACCGCGAGTAGGTCGGGCTTTTTCAAGTGCTTGGACCACTTCGTCATCGCTCGGCGGATCGAGTGCGATCGGAGTATCTCCAGCAGTTGTAGGCCCAATAATTGGCACCCGTTCATAACGTTCATGGTTATGAAACTGAAGTTCTTCTTCATCCTGGAAGTACGGGCTTACGGGAATTGGAATCCCGAGGAAACCCAGGTTGATACCTTGAGTAATTCCAACGCACCCAGTGGAAGCGGTAAAGCTTGCTGCGAGCATCAATCCAACTAAAGTTCTCATGCGTAGCATCGAACGATCCCTCGTT
>JANNNN010001252.1:0-3725 GCA_031398555.1 Planctomycetia bacterium
GGAAAGCAGATTTGCATGAACTCTTGAAAATACTTATCAAGAATCTCTTTCCAAGGGCTATCGTATTCGGTCATGACGCTTCGCGTGTGCTTGGTGCTTAGTCCTAGTGGCTCGCTTGATAGATTTGATGCAATTCGTCAAGTTGTGTTTGAAGGGCTTCATCGGACTTGACCAGCAATTGGTCGCGTGGCTCCTCCGGCCGGCCAAGTAGCTGCTGATACAGTTGGATTTTTCCTACCAACTCGCCTCTTCCAATCCCCTGTTTAATCCCCCGCTCAATTCCCTGTTCAATCCCATGCCGTTCGATTGAAGTTACATAAGGCATTTTGATTTCCTTTTCAAATAATAAAAGCTCATTTTCGAATTGTAGGGCGTGGTCGGTGGGTAAGTCCATCATCCAGTCAATTACCCGAAACAAATCGCGAATCGTGTCGCGAGACATTCCGTGTCGGTACAACGGCTTCAACAATCGCAGCTTCCACTGTCCACGATCTACCGGGTTGCCAGCAGTTTTCAAAGTCATCAAATGCGCGAGGATTACCGTTGCGAATGGGTTTTTCGATTGTTCCAGTTGCTCGATCTGATTCTCAAACCGGAGCAGTTTGACAGTCGGGAATTGAAACAGTACGCGACAGCCAAACAACGATTGTTCGAAGTGCTGCGGATTCCAGTCCGGGTCGGTGTCACCCAGCACTGCCAAGCTAACCACTGGCTTATTGTACTTGTCAGTGATTCGGTAGAAGTACACAAACATGCGCCGGGCGAACGCTTCGCTGGATTGGCTTTGGATTTCCAAATGAACGAGCAACCATTCCAGTTGACCTGACAACAAGCGGACTTCGACCAGTTTATCGACTGTACGTTGTCCGGTTTCGCTTTCCTGAGCGATTTGCTGAAACTCTTTGTCCAGCATCTTGGGCGGCACACGCCAATCGATCGCCTGAAAGAGTTCAGGAACGCAGATCTGCATGAACTCTTGAAAATACTTATCAAGAATCTCTTTCCAAGGGCTATCGTATTCGGTCATGACGCTTCGCGTGTGCTTGGTGCTTGCTTACAGCTTTTCTACGGTGCGGCGGTTGCCGCCGCAGCTGCTGCTGCCGCCGCAGCTTTATACTTCTCAGCCAGCTGTCGATGAATGGCGGCCATCTCTTTTGTGCCTTGCTTCTCATAAGCACTTGCCAATCGCTCGTGGAAATCGTACCGGCCTTGTTGCAGCTCAATGGCTAACTCGATTTCGGAAATCGCCTCCGCGGTCCTGTCGAGCTTTAGCAGAATGTCGCCAAGCGTATCGTGAAAATCAGCGACTCGCGGCCCGGCCTTCACAGCAGCCATGGCATGCGTCAACGCGTCTTGCATGCGTGAAGGCTGGCTGAGCGCGATCGCATAAGCTAAATTGTTGTGCGACTGGGCCGAATCCGGCATGCGAGCCACCACGTCCTCCAAGTGCTTGATGGCATCGGCATACTCAGTGCGCAGAATATGAGCCTCAGCGATCCACGCATGAGTCACTGGCGTGGCGGTCCCCTGAGCTAAGAATTCATTGAGCTGCTCCATCAAATCGTCAGGTGGTCTATCGCCACCGATTCGAGCCAGCTTGGCGACCTGCTCAGCCACCAGGGGATTGGTTGGATCAATTTTCATGGCTTGATCCAGCAATCGAAGATCGCCTGACCAAGCATTACTGCCGGTCGTCAACGTGTCAGTGAATCGACGTAGGTACAACTGGGACAAAGCAAATTTCAACTTCGCAATATCTTCCTTCGGTAACCCTTCAACCTTCAGTCCATCTTCCAGCGCCGCGCGTGCCGCTTGCAACTCCCCTTTGTAAAACAAAATGTCGTACAAGTTGACTCGATCGTCAGCCGTGGCAGTGCCATCCGTGATTTTTGCCAGCAACCGGGGAAGTGCCTTCTCCGCCGTTTGCTCCGCCACGACTTTATTATTCAGCTGGATGGCCAAACGAAACAAATCCCCTTCGAACTCAGGCGACCGTTCGGCCGACTGCCGCAGAATTTCAATCGCGCGGAGATTGTCCTGCGCCTGGACGGCAAATTGCGTGGCGGCCACCAGCAAATTCGCCGGCGCTTGCTCCCATTTCACTGCCAAATCCAAGTGATGCTTGAGGGCGGGCAATTCCGCTTCCGCAATCCGACTTCGCAACATCAAGTTTGCGATCCAAGCGTGCGCGGGTGCATAACCCGAACCAATCTCCGGGGCAATAGAATTCATATACGCCAGCGCTTGACGAATCGCACCACGATTGCCAAGCATCGCTCCGACTACAAATCGAGTTCGTTTGTTGTTGGACTGCAAATCCAAAGCCCGCCGAAACAGAGCCTCCGCGTAACGAGCTTGCCCTTTCGAATCCGCTACCGCCGCCTCGGTCGTTCCCAAAGTGAACTCCCAATCCTGGTTGGCACTCTGCAGCTCCGTCTCGCCTGCGACTAAGTACTCGTTGGCAAGATTTTCTTTGTTCTTGGTTCTTCCAAACAACGACAGAACCAGCACCGCCGCCAGAAGACCGAACGGGACAATCGCTAAGGCTACCCGCCGCCAGTCACGTGTGATCAGCCAGTCGATAATCAATCCAAAGAAACTAATGACCACTTTGATTACTCCCTGGCGGTGTTGATGCCTCAGCGGTTAATGGCTGGGCGGTTAAAGCCTGGGCGGTTAACGCCTGAGCAATGGACTGGTTAGCGGACACAAACGCGGCCCGGAATTCTTCTCTTCGCTGCATCGCATAGGAACTAGCCGGCTGAGCCACGAAGCGACTGTGATACGTCACGTCATTCACCGTCAGACCCAGCACTCGACCCAGTACGGAACGCTTCAATTTCTTGATACTCCGCGCGACCAGTCCCCCCTGAGTATAGCTGGCACCGTTGCGATCGATGGCCGCCACCCAACTGTAACCGTGATTGCCAATCGAATTGACGAATTCGGACTCCAGCACGCTCCATCCGTCGATATTGTAACTGCGCGGAACACCAACCGGCGTCCAACCTTCAAGTCCTTGACTTACGCCAGCGCCAAATCGCGGATACTCTAAAGTCAACGAAGCCTCGCCACCGGGCAGCGTGTAGTTCCAACCCACTACTCGAATGCTTTCATCCACCGCGACCGCTGGCGCCTCAGCCACCAGTGTCAAGCCAGCCAGTTCATCCGGTACCGTGACCTTGTCTAATTGCGATGCCGACTTCACTAACGGTTGCAAGTCAATTTCGCGAGTTGGAATCAACCAACCTAAGACTGCAAACAATCCCGTCAGAGCGATACACGCTAGCGTCGGATAAAGCAAACGCGGCTGACTGTCGAACGGATCCGTCGCGGCTCGGGTGGCAGTGAAGGACGGCGTATTGCGAGCTCGTATCGCTTCAGCTTTCTTCGGCGCACCTTCGAGCTCATGATCATCATCCTCGAGGTAGGCAGGCCCCTCCTCATCCTGGATCGCCACGAAATTCATCGGCCAGACGGCGATGCGGTTATACAGACCATGCCAACCCTTGTCTGCCTTCTGTGCACTGTCGACCGGTACCGCATCGAACAAATAGGTGAGGCTGTACAGCGTAGCCGCAACCATCCCCACTTCGAACAAAAATAGGCCCAACTGGGTAGCGATTAGCGGCCAGCCAGTATCCCAGTTCGTCACCGAATTCTGCACTGGCCAGACTTGCAGCAGAACTAGCAGTACATCGCCCAGCCAGCTAATCACAACCGCC
>JANNNN010000060.1:0-2718 GCA_031398555.1 Planctomycetia bacterium
GTGGCGGTTAGCGAATAGCGAAATCGGAATGCCACGAAAACAGCAGCAGCCTATTCGGCATATTATTATCGGCAACCCGGCCAATCGCCGCGTTCTGTTTTTCCAACAGGCCCTTGCCCGGTTCAGGTTAGAACCGGCTACGGTTGTTCCCTATCTAGATCTGTTGAAGGGCACTTGCTCTCTGCATGAAACAATTGAGTTGTTGGCCAGCAAACGCAATGGGAACGGAGGCCGTGTGTGCCTTCGTATCGAATCTCCAGGAGAAGACTTCGGCGTCGAGCGACAGTTAATATCGCGTGGAGCTGGCTTGCTCGATCCCAAATTCAAGCCGGCAGAGATATCAAAACATGCGGCGCTTCGATTGCAGCAGGACCATGGCAGGCTTGCTTTTCCTGCTCAGTGGTTCGCTGGCTATTCTAGCCTTCTTGCCGAGGTATCTGCGTCGATTGAATGCTTCCCGCAAGTGACGAAGTACAACAATGTTGAAGATATTATCGCGATGTTCAGTAAACCGAAGTGCTATCGGCGACTGGAATCGGCAGGTATTTCGCTACCGAGAGCGTTGTTTGATGTCGAGTCGTTCGACGATTTGCTAGAGCGAATGCGGGCCCTGCAATGGAATCGTGTCTTTGTGAAACTAGCAAGCGGATCGTCCGCTTCGGGCGTGATTGCACTTTACATGGATCGCAAGAGAATGCGAGCCGTCACCGCGATGGAGAGTGTTGGAAGCGGGGCGAGGACAAAGTTTTATAACAACTTAAAGCTTCGCGTTTACCATCAACCGCACGCGATTCGAAGGGCAGTCGATTTCCTGTGCCGCGAGACCGCACACGTGGAGCAATGGCTTCCTAAGGCACATCAATTGGGGCGAAACTTTGATCTTCGCGTTGTGGCGATTGCGGGCGAGCCAAGTCACATTGTAATCCGAACAAGTCGCAGCCCAATCACGAACCTTCATCTTGGAAATCGGCGGGGAGATCGAGGGCGTCTTAAGCGAGGCATGGGGCCCAAAAAATGGCAATCCCTACTGGACATGGCGAGGCGGGCGGCCAAAGCTTTTCCGGACACACTTTGTGTTGGCTTGGATGTTTTGTTGAAACCGGGTTTTCGCAATCCGACCATTTTGGAAGCCAATGCGTTCGGAGACCTCTTGCCCGGTGTCACTCACAAGAGACTCAATACTTACGAAACATCAATCAAAACTCTCGTCGCGAGATTCGATCGCGGACTGAGCAAACCGTAGTCCCAGCAAAAAGAACAACGCTGAATGGACGAAAAAGTCCAGCAACGCGGACCTGACTTAAATTCCAGCCGCTCACGTAGTGCGTCGAGGTCGGCATCCTTCTTCATGTGCGAGAAATCTTTTCAGCTCGCTATACCGCTTGTCGCAATAGCTCCATCGTGTGGTCGGAGTACTCTTAAGATTGATATCGTTTATCCCTTCGGCTTGACTGGCTAACTCCAGTTCATCGTTTGCCAGCGTGACTCTGATTTTTGTAGGCAAGCAATTGTCCCCAGGCAGCTGGACCTAGTGGCGGCTTCCGCACCCTGAATCCTGCAGCGGCATAGCGTTCAAGCGTTGCAAGCGCTTCGTCGGTATTGCACTCGGTCAATTTCGCGTCAACATTTGGTGGCAGCATTTTCACCCGGATCAACGCTTCCACGGACGAGTCCGCATTGAAAATGCCCTTTTGAAAATCTGGGTTGCGAGCGGACAACGCCAATCGCAAACACTCAACGATTGCAGCCTGGTCGGGATCATCATTGGGCATGACCGCCGCCAGAGCCGCGAGTCCACGAACCATGATGTAGTGATAAGCTGGGCGGGCATTGTGCGGATCTCCCCATCGGCCACGACGTGGACCGTCCGTCAATTGCCCGGGCAACACACCAAGCAGAGCTTTCTTCTTGGCCGAAGCCAGATATTTTTCATCACCGGTAATTCGGTACGTTTCGGCGAGTAAGAAGACGCTAAAGCTGTTGTAGTTCCAGTTCGTCACGACCCGGCGACTGACCGCCCAATCAGCAGCCCTGATAGCGGCCCGCTCGTATCGCTCATCGTCCGTGGACTCGAACAGATGCACAAGAGCAACTCCCGCGAGCCCGTTGTCAAACTGCAAGCCACCGTCGTCGAAATCATCAACAGTCCAACCATTGCTGATAACTTGATCCAACGTCCCGTTTTGCTCGGCTCGGCGATAAAACACTTCGGCCACCTCGAAGGGTCGGCCTTTCCCATCGCGGACGGCAGGAAACGGCAAGACGCCGGTTCCTGCTTGGTCCTGAGCCCACATCAAGAAGTCGCCCGCCTCCCGAGCGATTTCCAGCAGCTTCGCTGAGTTGGCTTCGCTAATCTGCCTTGCCGCTAGGCAGCCTTCGATGGCCGCGGCTATTTCCCGAAGTGAATGATTCGTCTTTGATGGATCGAGGCCGATGCGCCACCATCTCTGTCGTTCGATGTAGGGAATATAAAGATCGAAGGCTTTCGGCAACTCACTCGCTGCTAAATCGCGAGCATCCTTCGGCACGGTACGAAACTCGTCAGGAGATTCTGGCAGTCCGGCTTGATCGCCCATCAGCTCGATAGCTTGCTGAAACTGCAGGCGCACTTCGGCTTGGTCCTCAGCTAGCATCGCGGCGGACATTTTCCCGCCGATGACCTTGAGTTTATCCTGAGTCGTACGGTCGAGCTTTGCAACTTCCTGAGCCAAGATCGGC
>JANNNN010000259.1:0-4514 GCA_031398555.1 Planctomycetia bacterium
AATGAGAACCGCTTTCGATCGCATTAAAGCGTTCCATGGCTATGACTCTACGCTTCACTTATTTCCAGCCGTCCCTGTTTCAGCCGCAATAGAAGTAGGTCGGGTGTGGATGCCCAACGTCGACCTACCATTCCACATTTACGATCAAAACCGTGGGTTGGACGGCTTCTCGCACGTTCATTCCATTTCTCATCTCAAGCAGGACGCACAAGCATGCCAGACGATCGAAGTTTGATTGTTATTAATTGGCTAGTAAGCATCGCCGAGGAACTGGACATATCACCCACCAAATACAAGGAAGCGGTTAACCGTTACGAAGCGGTCGGTAGATGGCTCGACGATGGGACATACCCGGAGACGTGCGGTGCTCCGCATATATATACGCAAGGCTCCTTCCGCCTGGGCACGGTAGTTCGACCGCTTAAAGGTGGCAAAGAGTCTGAGTTCGACATCGATCTCGCGTGTGAGCTTGAGTGCGCGGCGACCGTCACATCTGAGAAGCTGAAGCAACTAATTGGTGACCGGCTTAAGGAGCACCAGACGTACAAGAACATGCTCGAGCCGGAGGGTAGGAGATGCTGGACCCTAATTTATGCAGAGAGCGATGGGGTTGGCTTCCATCTCGATGCACTCCCTTGCAAGCCGCATGCATTGACGTGTCAGTATGGAGAGTCGGCTATTGATATCACTGATCGAAAGTCAGATGGGAGCTATAAGTACGGCATGAGTAATCCCAATGGCTTCGCCGACTGGTTTCTTGCGAGACAAAGTGCCGTATTTCAAGCGGTTGAGCTAAGAGAGAAACAGCTCATCGTAGAGCGCTACAGTTCTGCCTATGCTCGGGTTGATGATGTGCCAGATGCCCTTGTTCGTACTCCCTTACAGCGGCTTGTACAGGTCTTGAAGCGACACCGCGACACACGGTTTTCCGGTCAACCTGACGAAGGTGACAGGCCGATTTCAGTGATTCTCACAACACTTGCCGGTCGCTCGTACAGCGGTGAGCGCGACCTCTTATCCGCGCTCGCTAACTTCATGAACAACGTTGAGCACTTTGAAGACTCTGGTATTATCAAATCTGAGAACGGCGACTGGGTAATCCGTAACCCGGCGAACCCGGCTGAGAATTTTGCCGAGCGCTGGAACGATCCCAACAGCGGAAAAAGCGACGCCTTCTTTAAGTGGGTTGGTTGGCTTCGTGAAGACATCGACGAATTGCTCAACGTTAGCTCTCGCGGTGAACTCGACGCCACCATGCGCAAGTCTTTTGGGGATCGACCTGGTGGCACCGTGGCAAATGCCTACGCCGGTGCACTTCCTGGCGCATACATACACACCAAGTCATCGTTGTCAGGCAGGGCGATGGGACTTCTCAACTTCAATGTGTCACACCGTCAACGACCTCGATGGACCCTCATGCCACAGCGTTACGCAGTCGCTATCCGGGGTACTTACATGCGTAAGGTAGGTGGCTTTCGTCCGGTGAGATTCTTGAACAACTCATCGCCGTTACCTAAGGGATTGAGCCTTCGATTCGAGGCAGAGACAAACGTTCCAAAGCCATATGAGGTTCATTGGCAAGTTGTGAATACGGGCAACGAGGCCGCACAAGCTAGGGAGCTTCGAGGCGATTTCTATGAGACGAAAGGTCACGCAGAGCGCGGTGCGTGTGTTTAGCCGGCTGCCCGATCAATTGATCGCCAGAGCACCCGAACTAGCACGTCGAGTTGCCGCGCAGGTGGGGGGAGTTGAGCCCGCCACGCTGCAGCGCGTGATCCGTGTCGTCGGCACAGGCTCGCTCGACGAAGCTGCCGCTAGCGGGCTGCACGGCGTACTCGAGGAGTGGAAGCACGCCGACCCACAAGTCGGCGCGTTCATTCCCGACGCAAGCAAGCCGCCATTGGAGATCGCGAGCGCGGCCCGCTATCTTGCGACCACCTTGGAAATGGATGCCGTTACCGCCGGCCGATTCGCAGACTGACTCGGCTCGGTGGTCAATCCCAAAGCTTTATGAAACGGCCCACGCTGCAAGCAGACGTCTGTTTCAAACAAGGCGCCATGCGGACCAAATTTGTCAAACGACTTTGTCATGCTGTAGCGAACATGAACGGAGTCGAATCATGAAACCCAAACCGAAGCCTTTTGATTTTGAAGCTAAATCTGCTGTGGAGCTAGGCAGAATTCGAGGAATGGTTGGCCAGCAAGTCCCGCTGAGCCAGTTCTACGTGCGAGGGGTGCGACCAGTCTTGTTGGAAGTTCAAGGCGATCACGCGACGCTCCGGATCGCAAATGGGCCGTTCTATCAAATGTGCCGCTGCGAGACTTAGTCGATGACTTGGCCTACTGGGGCAGTAAGCGACTACCGGACAAAATGCAAAGGACACGCCCACCTGTGCAACTCAGGACCGGCGTCTCAACACGACGGTAGCCGGGGAATTGCCGTCGTCAAATTGACATCACGGCTGCGGAGGTCTTCCACCGCTACCGAGATTCAGGTGGATGTAGCGGCTGAGGTTCCCAAGGCATCGTACGATGCCGTACAGTTTTGCCATACTTTGTCTCTTGAAGTTTGGTGACGGGCGACTGCGAAAACATCGGCCGATGCGTGCTGCAGTTGAATTGTTGCCTGATCTGAGATTCGCTTCTCCCTATCGAAGTGGATTACGCAAGAGAATCCGCTCTCTTGCGCACTTCGAGGCTGACTGCTTGGCAGTGAGGCATTCTTAGAGCGAGCGATCGTCGAATTGTCGAATCGAAGGACTACTTTCAAGCGATCGACGAAATCGAATACAATCCAGGCCTGAAAACCTAGCTTGACCATCGCGAAGCGTGTCCCAATTGAATTTAGGAGCGGCGTGCCCATGCGATTGCAGATCGGCGCCACTTGCGAATCACCCACAACGTTGACTACGAATGACGTCACAACCGTGCCTTTCCTTGACAAGCGATCTGCAGCGAATCAGCATTTAGGTCGCTCGGCTGTAGGCATAGCAGATGGCGGGAAGATTCAGCGCCGAGCTGAGACGCAGGTTGTTCTAGAGTAGGTGGGGTTCCATGTCACGTTCAAACGAAGAACTTGTTCTCTGGATGTCCGAAGTTCCGCATATGCCAGGCGTGTTTGCGCTGGGGAACTTTGCAAGTCGAGTCACTTTTTGTTCCCAGCAGAGCCGGGCCTTCAATCTCGTTCAGGCGCTTTTTTTGACTTCACGGATATCGAAAGGCAGTCGGGTCGCAGTCGTCGGGGGTGGGCTGGCGGGATTGACGGCTTCGGTTGCCTCGCTCAGCAAAGAGTGTTTCGTGGATCTGTACGAGCAAGCTAGCCTGCCCTGTTTCCAGCAACGCGGCAACGACACACGATTCGTGCATCCAAACATTCTCGATTGGCCCCGCCCCGGATCCTTAGAAAGGACAACTCAATTTCCGTATTTGAACTGGACGGCTTCGACGGTTCGCAACGTCGTTCGCCAAGTGATGAGCCAATGGGACTATCACACGAATGCGGTCGGCAACTTCAAGCTCCTGGCAAACTATCGCGTCAATGGAGTTGGCGCTAGCAGCGGTGGCCGCGCCTACGTGTCGGCCAATACGGTCAATCATGCGCCGCAGGGCGTTGTACATCGCGAGTACGATGCGGTCATCCTTGCCGCGGGCTTTGGGCAGGAAAGGACCCTTCCTTCTACGCCTCAAATGTCGTATTGGGAGAATGACTCGCTGCATCAAGAAATGACGAGATTGACGGGACCGAAATCCATCGTTGTGTCTGGCTGCGGAGACGGTGGACTGACCGATGCACTTCGCCTAGTCCTTCGCGACTTCGACCATGCGACGTTCGTCAAACGGTTTGAGGAGTTTCTGAAGCTGGATGGCAGTATCGCGCGCCAACTGCTCGAGATCGAACAGAACCTGTTGCCGCACGCGCATGATCCGCAGATTGGGTCCCTGTTCATGGAAGAATACGACCGACTTGCCATTCCGAAGAAATTGGAGCAGTACTTCCGCGACTGCCGTGACGATACGATCGTTACGCTCAACTCCCCGGCTGCGAATCCCCTGTCGTTTGGTTCTTCTATTCTCAACCGATTCGCAATCTACCTAACGATGCGGTTTTCGTCTCTTCGGTATGAGCCTGGAAGAATCGTTGCTGAACGAATTCAGGAAGGGCGTTACACGGTCACTTTTCACGGGGATCGCGGCCTTCATCGGGAACTGGAGTACGAGCAGATCATCGTCCGGCATGGGCCGACCCCCGCAATTAAGGAGGTGATTGGCGAAGAAGACTGGCAAGAAATGCGCGATCGATGGCGATATCATCCAGACTGGACGATCGATCCCAAATGGACGCATGTGTCGACGGACTTTTATCCCTGGCTACAAAAGCCAGCGTTCGATCCGTCTACCAACGAGGCACTAGCTCGAGAGTATTTCGAGGCAGCCTACCACCATTTCAACGCCGACGACGAGGTGAATGCAGTTGGGGTTGGTCGCCGATCCGGAACAGTAGGATTCCTGATCAC
>JANNNN010000096.1:0-3063 GCA_031398555.1 Planctomycetia bacterium
ATGCTTTTCGGCGAACAGTCACATTCACGAGCCTCTGCAAGAAGAATTCAAGCGAACAGCGTCCCTGCCCCCATGGTGCCGAGCTATATTCTAGTGTCCGTCTCGGAGGTAAAGTCTACGTCGCATGTAGGTCTCCTGCAAGATTGTCCAAAGAAGCTCGGATTGTAGAAGGTTTTCGGACCTAGGTCTTAATCTATTTTACCGTATTAAGGCTTTTTAGTTTCGTGGTCCAGTTCGAACACGGTTCATCGCCCCCAGTCGCACGGCTGACTATACTGCCTCCAGCACCCAAATCGTCAACTGAATCGTAAAAAGCAACTCGAAGTTAATGAGTCAGTAATGAAAAACAGTGTCCGTTTCGCAATAGTCTTGTCCCTACTGGCATTTTGTCCGCTGTCTTACGCGCAGCCAATTGGCCGCCCAATCAAGCTCGTAAATAACCCCGCCCTGTCACCCGATGGCAGTCATATCGCGTTCAGCTGGAACGATGAGATCTGGTCATCAACTATTGATGGCGGCGGGCTAACAAGGTTGACAAACCATCCCGCTACTGATGGCCAGCCATTGTTCTCACCAGACGGCCAGCAGATCGCCTTCGTTAGCACGCGAACTGGTTCACCACAGATCTTCGTCATGCAAGCCGACGGGACACTGCCAAGGCAAGTCACGTTTCACACCGCCGGATACGCGCTGGCAGATTGGTTTCCCGATGGCAAATCGCTTTTAGCCGTCGGTACGCGCGATCACTTTTACCGGGACGCGGAACGCCTGATTCAGATCGACTTGAGCGAACGCAAAGCCGAAAAGGTTCTGGTCAACGCGGCCGTCAAGAATCCTAAACTGTCACCTAATGGCAAACGCGTTCTTTTCAATCGGGAGGGCGAGCGCTGGTGGCGGAAGGGATACATCGGCGAACGTTCAGCTCAAGTTTGGCAGTTCGAACTAGACTCCGGCGAGTTTAAAGAGCTGCTACATGAGGGGACCGAATGTATGTGGCCATTGTGGATGGCAAATGGCAAAGGGTTTTACTTTGCCAAAGGCGATGTGCACGGATTTGACCTGTGGCGTTACCGGTTTGCTAAGAACGCGGACAAAGCCGCCGATCAAAAGCAGATCGCTGGCTTCGAAGAAGACTCCATCGCATTTCCTGCGATCTCACGCGACGGCAAAACAATTGTCTTCCGGCACTTGTTTGATCTCTATCGTTTCCGCCCAGGGGAGGACAAACAGGCCGTAAAGATTGAACTGTCGCTGCGAGGTGATGCGGACATGCCGGATGATGTGCTACGTCGGAAGTTCACTAAGGCAGATGCAGTTGCTTTTACCGAAGATGGGCTCGAGATCGCACTCATTGCCGGTGGTGATGTGTGGGTCATGGATACAAAGCTGAAAGAACCCCAGCGGGTCACAAAAACTGATGGATATGAGGCGAACTTATCATTTGCCCCTGATGGAAAGAGCCTGCTGTTCACAAGTGTGGTCGAAGGCCAAACCGACATATGGAAAGCGACTCGCGTTGATGCTGAAAAATTCTGGTGGCAAAACTCAAAATTCACGCTCGAGAAACTCACCGATGACATGAACGTAGAAAGTGGTCTGCGATTCACGCCTGACGCCAAACACTTAGTCATGCAACAAGGCCGGGGCGACGTGGTCTCCATGAACGTTGAATCACGCGAAAAGCGAACGCTCGTAGAAGGCTTTAGCGGTATCGAGTTTGATATTTCACCCGACAGCCGCTGGTTGGCTTACGCGAAACAAGACGATGATTTCAACAGCGAAATTTGGCTTGCGTCACTCGAAAGCGATATGAAGCCGACGAATGTTTCGCGTCACCCAGATAACGATGAGAGTCCAAAATTCTCGCCTGACGGAAAGATGCTCGCGTTCACTGGCCGTAGGTTCGATGACGAAGTCGATGTCTACTACGTCTATCTTCGCGAATCCGACAACGACCAAACATCACGCGAACGCCAAATGGAAGAAGCCCTTGAATTGATGAAGAAGAAACGCAAAACGGACACCCCGAAGCCTGTAACGGAACCTAAGGAAGCTAAGCCGGACGAAAAAACGGATCCTGCCAAAGGAGAACCATCCAAGACAGACCAGCCCAAAGACGAAACGAAGGATAAGGACAAAGACAAGGATAAAAAAACTGAGAGGAGCGATGACAAGAAGAAAGATGTAAAGCCGATCAAGATCGATTTGGAGAACATCCATGAACGCCTGCGGCGGATCTCGATTTCCGATAGCAGCGAAGGCAGTCTCCTCTTCTCGCCAGATGGAAAGAAATTGGTCTTCTCGGCGAACGTGGATGGCAAGCGTGGATGGTACACGGTCGAATTCCCCGCTGAGCTACAACCGAAATTGTTGTCTACAAACACGGGTTCAAACGCAGTGTGGACAGAAGCCGCCGGCGGTATCCTCTTTAATCAAGACGGGCGTCCATCCAAATTGGACCCGACCGGAAAGTTGGAATCGTACAGCTTTACGGTTGCACAAGAATCGTCGCGCTCCGGTTGGTTAAGAGCTGGCTTTTACAAAGCTTGGCTGACGATGCGCGAAGTTTGGTACGACGAACGGATGGGAAATCGCAATTGGGACGAGATTCGACGCAAATACTCGCAAGTCGCAGGTGATTTGCAAACGGTAGATGGCTTAGCTACCGCTGTTGACCTGATGCTCGGCGAACTCAACGGCTCCCATCTGGGCTTTACCCCAGAAAGTGGCCCGCGTGAACCGACTCTCGAAGGTTGGCGCGACGAGACAGCCCATCCTGGCGTTCGCTTCGCTGAAGAACATCGCGGCCCCGGATTGCTGGTCCGCGACGTCATTCCAGACGGTCCCGCCGACCGCGAGCAAAGCAAATTGAAAGTTGGCGATGTGATTCTGTCGATCGACGGCAAAGCGGTCGATCCAGCTATGGACCTCACCACTGTTTTAAATGGTCCGATCGAACGCGACATCTTACTGCATGTTCAACGAACATCCAAAGGCGAGGGCGATAAAGAAGAAAAAACCGAGATCGATATCAACCTACGCCCTATCGTTTACGCAACCGCG
>JANNNN010000143.1:0-1176 GCA_031398555.1 Planctomycetia bacterium
TTAAGCTAACTGGGCAGAAGATAAGTCGCACAGGTTACTTTTTTACGTTCATGCGAACCGTCAGGCTACCCTACACAAGCCCTTGCGTTATCACCTTACATAGAGATTCTCAACATGCAATTTCGACAACTCGGTCAATCCAATCTCAAACTCAGCACCATCGGCTTTGGATCGTGGGCGATCGGCGGCGGCGACTGGAAATTTGGCTGGGGCAATCAAGATGCCCGCGAAGCCATAGAGGCGATCATCGCCGCTATCGATCTTGGCATCAACTGGATCGATACCGCAGCCGTCTATGGTGGTGGTCAGTCCGAAGCACTCGTCGGCCAGGCTTTAAAAGAACTCGGTCCAGCCCGTCGACCCATCGTTGCTACAAAGTGCGGTCGCGTGATGCGCGACCCCGAAACGATCGACAAAGTGCTCAAACGCGACAGCATTATCGATGAGTGCAACGCGAGCCTGAAACGCCTCCGAATCGACTGCATTGATCTCTACCAAATGCACTGGCCCGAGCCCGATGAAGATATTGAAGAAGGCTGGCGCACACTGGTTGAACTGAAACAGCAGGGAAAGGTCCGCGAGATCGGTGTCTCCAATCACAACATCGAGCAACTCAAGCGGCTCGAAACGATTCACCCCGTCTGCTCTCTCCAACCGCCGTACAGCTTGATTGTGCCCGATGCTGAACAGCAGTTGTTGCCATACTGCGGCCAGCAACAAATCGGCGTCGTCACCTACAGTCCCATGTACAAAGGACTGCTGAGCGGAAAATTCAACGCCGAGCGAGCCGCGTCACTCCCCGAAAGTGATCATCGATCGCGCGATCCACGATTCCAGCCACCGCAAATCGAAAAACACTTGCGATTGGCCGCAGGGCTTCGCGTCATCGCTGCGAAGCACAATCGTACTGTCGCCGAGCTCGCCATCGCTTGGGTCCTCCGCCGACCTGAAGTCACCTCAGCGATCGTCGGCGGCCGCAGCCCGTCGCAAGTCGCCGAGACCGTGAAGGCCGCCGACTGGAATTTATCCAGTGAAGACATTCAAGCCATCGAAGTGCTCTGTGCTCCCGCAAGTGCTTAGTGCTTAGTGCTTAGTGCTTAGTGCTTAGTGCTTAGTGCTTAGTGCTTAGTGCTTAGTGCTTAGTGCTTAGTGCTTAGTGCTTAGTGCTTAGTGCTT
>JANNNN010000145.1:0-14779 GCA_031398555.1 Planctomycetia bacterium
CCTGATCGCTGACTTTGATTCAGGAGATCCCAGCTTCAACACTCTCTCTGGATTGGGATCCAGTTCAACCCCGACAGCTCTTGAGTATCACCTTGCCCCACAGGATAGTGGCGGTGGCGTTTTTATCCTTGAAAATGGTCAGTGGTATCTCGCCGGAGTGAATTCGGGTGTGAATAGCCAGCGAGGGTTTACGGGCAATCCGGCTTCTAGTGACAATCTGTTCGGATATGGTGCGCTCAGTTACATAACTAGGGTCAGTAGCTTTACCGGTTTCATTGACTCAAATATCACCGCTGTTCCTGAGCCTACCAGCCTTGCGCTGATCGGCTTTGTTGCAATCGGTTTTATCTGCTGGAAAGTTGTTCCTCGTTGCAAGGTCGCGGATTAAGTTTCCGATCTATTTGTTTTTTCCAAAGTTGCGTCAAGTTTGCGTTTACTATGGCGACGCACTTTTTCTACGCTGGTCGTCGTTATGGTCATCCATTTTCCCTTAGGCATCTGCGTTTAAGCCTACCGCGAGCAACAAGGGCTTGGACTTGATGGAGAACGAGGAACGCGAACGGGAGCGAACTTAGAGTACCGCCTAAGGCTGAGTACGAGTACGAAAATACCGTCAATTCTTGAGTGTCATCTTGGAAAGAGCTGACGATCAGCGAGAAGTGTCCTAAATTCAGAGGGTTAAGCTGATTCAGTATGTCTTTATGTCCCACCGATGGGAGAAATAGAGGCAAACCTTCCCGTGGTTTTGTTCATCGCCTTTCAGGTCGCCTCCGTTCAAGATAAACTGGCGCTCGCGCTTTTGTATGGCTTGTCTGCTACGTGAAAGCCACTCGTAACTCAGGATGGAAACATGAGCGGAAAGTTTGTTCACCTTCATTGCCACAGCCATTATAGCTTGCTGGACGGTGCAAGTTCGATTTCGCGGTTGGTCGAACGAGCCAAGCAACATGGGATGAACGCGCTGGCGCTGACCGATCACGGCAATCTTCACGGAGCGCTCGAGTTTTATCAAAAAGCCAAAGCCGCTGGTATCAATCCGATCATCGGCTACGAAGCTTACGTGGCGCCGGGAAGTCGCTTTGTTCGCGATGCGGCAAGCTCGAAGGAGGCAGCGTTTCACCTAACGCTACTTGCCAAGAACCGCGTGGGCTTTCAAAACTTGATCAAGTTGGCTTCCAAAGCGAGTTTGGAAGGCTTCTACTTCAAACCCCGTATCGATAACGCACTGCTGGAAGAATTCAACGAAGGGATTATTTGTCTCAGCGGTTGCGTTTCCAGCGAATTCTCACGTGCGATCCTAGCTGGGCATGATACATCCTCGGCCGAACACGAAGCGGTCAAGACGGCTCAAAAGTTTCACAAGATTTTCGGCGATCGTTACTTCATCGAGATCATGAACAACAACTTGCCGATTCAGCGGCAGCAGTTGGAAGGGGCCGTCGATATCGCCAATCGCTTGGGCCTGCCGCTGGTCGCCACCAGCGACGCGCATTACGTAGATCAGGCCGATGCAGAGATGCAGGACGTGATGCTGTGCATTAATACCGGCAAATTCCGCACCGATGTACAGCGGATGAAGATGGAAGGAGACCAGTTCTTTCTGCGTTCGCCTCAGCAGATGTATGAGAGTTTTCCGGGACTCGAAGCGGCCGTTGCCCGCAGTCAAGAAATCGCCGATTCAGTTGACATTGAAATCGAGTTGGGCAATCGCAACTTTCCACGCTATACGTTGCCCGTAAAACGCGAGCCGGACGAATACCTGCGTGAGATGTGCATCGAAGGACTTAAAGATCGCTACCGCGGCGACGAAGACATGTTGCCCGGCGGCGAGCTTGCGAAAGTCGTGATGGATCGGCTGGATCGCGAATTGGGTGTGATCGAACGACTGGGTTTTGCGAATTACTTCTTGATCGTTTGGGACTTCGTGCGGTACGCGCGTGAACAAAATGTGCCAGCGACAGCTAGAGGTAGCGGAGTTGGTGCAATCGTTTGTTATGCACTTTACCTCAGCCATGTCTGCCCGATCAAATACGATTTGCTGTTCGAGCGTTTCTTGGATGAAAATCGCCGTGAAGCGCCGGATATCGATATCGACTTCTGCAAAGATCGCCGTGGCGACATCATCCAGTATGTAAAGGATAAATACGGCGAAGACAACGTTGCGCAGATTGGTACGTTTGGAACACTGCAAGCTCGCGCGGCCATTAAGGACGTTGGTCGTGCACTCGGCATTCCGCTGGCTCGCGTGAATCAAATCACCGAGATGGTGCCTGATGAACTGAAGATCACTATCTCGAAAGCCCTAGATAAAAATATTGAATTGAAAGGTGTTTACGACACCGACCGCGAAGTGAAAGAGTTGCTCGACATTGCCAAAAAGCTGGAAGGCTTGGCTCGCAATATTGGCACACACGCGGCGGCAGTGGTGATCGCCGACAAACCGCTAACCGACTATGTTCCATTGGCTCGCGTGTCGGGTAAGACAGACGTAATTACGCAGTGGTCGATGGGAGACGTCGAAGCCGCTGGACTGTTGAAGATGGACTTCCTCGGCTTGCGGAACTTGACGATTTTGTCGAAAGCCGTCGAAATTATCGAGCAAACCACGCATGAAAAACTTGATATTCTGCGATTGCCGCTAGAGGACAAGGCAACATTCGCCCTTTTGCAACGCGGCGAAACAAAGGGTGTTTTTCAGTTGGAAAGCGGCGGGATTCGCGACTTGTTGCAGCGGATGAAGCCTGACCATTTCCGCGACATTATCGCGACCAACGCCTTGTATCGCCCGGGTCCGCTCGAAGGCGGGATGGTGGACGATTACGTAGCCGTTAAACACGGTCAGAAAAAGGCTGAATACATCCATCCGGTGATGAAGGATATCCTGGAAGAGACCCACGGTGTGATGGTCTACCAAGAACAGGTGATGCGGATTCTCAATCGCCTCGGAGGTATCGAACTGGCCAACGCGTATACGTGTATTAAAGCGATTAGTAAGAAGAAGGAGTCGTTGATCGCACAAAACGAAGCCAAGTTCATGGAAGGCGCCGTCGCAAAAGGAGTGTCTGAAAAGGAAGCTCGCGCACTGTGGGAAATGATTCTCAAATTCGCCGGCTACGGTTTTAACAAGAGTCACTCGACGGCTTACGCCCTCCTCGCTTATCAGACCGCGTATCTCAAAGCTCACTTCCCCGTCGAGTTCATGGCAGCACTTTTGTCCGGCGATATTCAAGGTCGTAACTTCAAACGCAAGGATTCGTTGGTCGAGCACTTGGAAGATTGCACTCGCATGCACATCACAGTAGTGCCGCCGGATGTTAATAGCTCTAATGTCGACTTCACCGTTGCGGACAATAAGATTTTCTTTGGACTATCGGCAGTCAAAGGCTGCGGAGGTGGAGCAGGCGTAGCGATCTCCACGGCTCGCAATAAGGGCGGACCGTTCAAGAGTCTCTTCGATTTCTGCGAGCGGGTCGATCCAACTGAATGCAATAAGTCGACGATCGAGACGTTAATCAAAGCGGGCGGTTTTGATTCGCTCGGGGCCAGACGTTCGCAACTGATGGCAAGTGTTGAGAAAGCGATTCAGTCAGGTGCGACCGCACTGTCAGATCGTCGCAGTGGACAGATGAACTTTTTCGACGAGATCGATGAAGATGTTCCAGCTCAAGCGGCGGCAACTCAGAACTTGCCCGACATTCCTGAATTCGATGACAAGATCAAGCTCGCGATGGAGAAAGAAGTCCTTGGCATGTACCTCTCCAGCCATCCGCTGGCAGAGTACGTGCAGCAGTTAAGTACGCTGTGCACTCACAAGTCGGTCGATTTGAAGTCCGTAAAGGCTCGCAGCGAAGTGATGGTTGGCGGGATGATCTCGTCCATCAAGATCGCCAACACGCGGAATCCGAAACCTAACCAACCAAGCAAATATGCGAATTTTGACTTGGAGGATATGGACGGCGCGATGCGGTGCATTTGTTGGCCGGATGGCTATGCCAAAGTTGGCCATTTGATCGTTTCCGAATCGGTGGTGATCATGCGAGCGACTGTCGATAAACGCGATGGTGGCGACGAATTCAATCTGATCGCCAACGAGATTATCCCGATCGAGGAAGCCAGCAGCCGATTTACTGCCGGCCTGCGCATTCAAATTGAAGAAAGCAAACATTCAGCTGAGTTGATTCCAAAGATCCAGGAAATTCTTCGCGGCTATCCTGGGAAAATGGAAGTCACGATGGCTTTACGACTGCTGTCCGGCGAAACGATTCAACTGAAATGCAAAAAGCATCCAGTCGAAATTTCCAAAGAATTGCGGTTGCGATTGGACGATTTATTGGGCGAAACCAGCCACCGGTTATTGGTTGCTCCGCCAAAAATGAAGCCCCCATCCGCTCCTCGGAGGGGGGCCTCGCGTGCGGACTGATCTTTAGATCCGGCACATTACTCAGAATTTCTACCGGATTTCACAGGGATTCGGCAGGCTTTCGGATCACTTTGTTGCCTTTGTGCCGGTCGGCAATTAACCTTGTAGAGAACGCGAGAGTGCGAGACACCGCTAACCGGTCCGCAGTTCTCTACATTACAAACAACCATGCTTCTCGAAATACTCTTCAGCCCAGGGCAACGACCGATGCAAATTCATCGCTTCTTTTGCAAAATGACTGTTTTTGCAGTTGTTCTCTTCATGGGTAACATCCAACTGTATGGCCAAGGCACCAATAACGGCGGTGGCAATAACGGCGGTGGCAATAACGGCGGTCAAAACAATGGCGGTGGCGGTGGAGCAGCAGGTGCCGCCGGTGTGGAGATTGATCCGCAAGGCGTATTGCGAGTCATGCAGTACAACCCTGCCTTAACAATGCAAAAATTGCGAGCCGCCAAGCAAGCCTTACCACAACAATTGGCCAAGCCCAGCAAGATGCGAATGGTTTCGCTCAATCGCCTGGAGGCACAAATTGCCAAGCGACTGCAAGCCAAGGAAAAGCTCGCAGCAGAGATGTTCGCATTAGCCGGTTTGACTCGAATTGAATACGTCTTCTTCTACCCTGAAAGCGGCGACATCGTTCTCGCTGGGCCGGCGGAAGGATTTGGACGTGATTCAAATGATCGTTTAGTAGGCGTGGATAGTGGCAAGCCATGCGTGTTGCTCGAAGACTTGGTAGTAGCCCTGCGTGCTTTCCCACCACAGGGTAACACATCGAACATGATCAAAGTTTCAATCGACCCAACCCAAGAAGGTTTGGCTCGCATGCAAGAAACGCTGAAGCAAATCGGATCGACTTACCAGCCAAACCAAATCCCGACGATTGTTAACGCGCTACGCCAAAGTTTGGGTATGAACGACGTGACTCTCGAAGGCATCCCCCGCACAACTCATTTTGCACATGTTTTGACCGAAGCTGACTATCGAATGAAATTGATCGGTATCGGACTTGAGAATCCGCCAGTTCCAATGACAACTTACATTTCAAAACTGGGTTCATCCGTTGTACCAAACAACGCGTTGATTCGATGGTTCTTTGTGCCTGACTACAACGCAGTCGCATGCAACGAAGATGGTCACGCCATGCAGATGGTTGGACAGGGACTTAAGTTGATTGGTGAAGACGAGAAGGTGAATCGCGATGGTTCACGCCAAGCAAAAGGTGGTTCAGCTAATCCGGCCAGCAAGGCTTTTACAACTGACTTCACCAAGAAGTTTGAAGCCATTGCCGCTCAGAGCCCAGTCTACGGCCAGCTACGAAATCTTGTTGACCTCACCATTGCCGCCGCGTTCATTCAAGATCGCAAATTCTACGACGAATCTGGATGGGACCTAGGCGTGCTTGCTCACGAAGATAAATTCGCAGTTGAAATCTTACCTGCCCCACGTCAAGTCGAAACGGCGATTAATGCCGTGATCAAAGGTACGCGATTGATCACTCCGATCGGTGGCGGCGTCGAAATTCAAGCTCGTAAGGCACTCAAGTCTGAGAACTTGAAAGCGGATGAGTCTGGCGAGATTGCCAAGAAGCACGACGGTTTGAATCTCAAGAGTCTAGCCGCCGACCAGTGGTGGTGGGACTGATCCATCCCGGACGCTGGCAGCGCCCGCATGCAAATTAACTCGCAAATTGCCGCGTCCAGCGTTAAACCAGTTCACCCAGTGAACTGGTTTTTTTCTTTTGCACTAAAACCGCTTGCCAACACGTCTAACTACCGCCAGTGAAGCGAGTTGAATAGCGTGTGCAAAACGGAACTTAGGATCCCGTTTCTTTTCCGTGGACTTGCTACTCTATTTATAGACGGTTGTTCTTTCGCGTCGGCGCAGAATTCAAGGTAATCGAGCATATCGGTTACCTCGCTCACGCTGACGCCACTTTGCAAGCCTATCTCAACGAGTTTCTGTCGCTTTTCGGACGATGTAGATAATCGCAGTTCTTCAAACAGTTGATCTGGTTTCATGATTTTTGTTCGAATTTCAGCTGACTTCGTCTAATTATACTAATAACACTCCGCCTTTGGCCGTACTAATTCCTCAATTTAAGCAATTTATGTGCCGAAATTGCCGCAGCTATAGATTTCGGCGGCGCATCGCCTCGCATGGAAACCGCAATCGTTGACTTTGTTTTGGCCGGCTGGGCCTTAAAAGACGGCTCGGGGGCGTAGTTGCTGACGCTCGATGGGAAATCAAGTAAAGACGAACGCAGTCAAAAATTCTCGGTAATGTCAGTTTGACATTTCTGAAATCTTGTTTTTAGATCCCAGAAATAAGTAGCAGGGGCAGATGAAGGGTGCCATTGAAGGCACTTCCTAAGCAATCCCCAAGAAAGTAGCGGCGGAGGGATTCGAACCCCCGACACGCGGATTATGATTCCGCTGCTCTAACCAACTGAGCTACGCCGCCAACGTGATTTGACACGCAATGATTTTCAACCATCAAATCGACTGAACTGGCGAAATTCTAGCGAATACACTCCGATTCCGGTAGCCCTGAAAAAAGTTGTGCCGACTGGGCCTCCGCGAAGAGTTTTTCAAGTGTCTGAGTGATGGTTTTCTGAGTTTTTGCGCGGAAATGTTTGAGTGGCTGTTTGCGATCAAAGGAAGTTTGTAGGTCAGTTAAGTCGAAACATCTGTGAAGACTGGCTCGGCGGGAGCCTCGTTCCCCCGGTGGATTTTTCGATCGTCGTCTGGCGGGATCGATCGGGAGAACGAGGCTCCTGCCGAGCTGCTTGGGTGCGAGCGTGGACGTCCACAAGTACATTTACGTATCCGGGTTGTGTCCGAGAAAGACTCTGCGGGAGCCTCGGTCGCCTCGGTATCCCGTTCCATGTTTTCACTGGTCAATAAACACTTGAAGATGTTTACAGGGTTGGTCGACGCTCACCCGTTTCGAGCCATGCTTACCGAGTTTATTGTCGAAGCGGCAAGGTTCCCATGAAAAAAGCACACTTTCTGGCGGTCGGAGGGTTCTCGATTGGAGCGAATTCGCGATAATTCGCCGTACGCCGTGAAATTTGACGGTGATTCGAGGATCCCTAGGAGCTAGAAACCGATGACTACCCAGCTTGAAGCTGCCCGTGCTGGTGATGTGACTGCCGAAATGAAATTCGTTGCCGAGCGTGAACAACTGCCCGTGGAAACGATTCGCGCCGAAGTAGCGGCTGGACGGATGGTGATCCCGGCGAACACAGTTCACTTGCAAGGTAACCTCGAACCGATGGCGATCGGCATCGCTGCCAAATGTAAGATCAATGCGAACATCGGCAACAGCGCCGTGACGAGCAACTTGGCTGAAGAATTGGAAAAGCTTCACACTGCCGTTCACTACGGCGCCGACACCGTTATGGACTTGTCGACAGGCAAAGATATCGACGGCATCCGCAAAGAGATCATCGCCAAGTCGCCGGTGCCGATCGGAACAGTGCCAATCTACCAGATGCTCGAAGAACTCGGCGGCAACATTGAAGATATGCGCCCGCAACATTTCCTCGACATGGTTGAACATCAGGCCAAGCAGGGGGTCGACTACATGACGATCCACGTCGGCGTGCTGATGGAGCATCTGCACATGACGGTCAATCGCGTGACAGGCATCGTCAGTCGTGGTGGTTCGCTGATCGCTAAGTGGATGATGGCGCATCGCAAGCAAAATCCATTGTACGAGAGCTTTGATGATTTGTGCGACATCATGAAGCAATACGACGTGACATGGAGTCTGGGCGACGGCTTGCGTCCGGGCTCGATCGCTGATGCCAGCGATGCGGCTCAGTTCGCGGAGCTCGACGTACTCGGCCGATGCGTCACGCGTTCGCTCGAAAAGGGTACGCAGTGCATGGTCGAAGGCCCCGGTCATATTCCGATGCATCAGATCGACATGAATATCAAGAAGCAGATCGAAGTTTGCCACGGCGCTCCGTTTTACGTGCTCGGGCCGTTGGTTACCGACATTGCGCCAGGTTACGATCACATCACCAGTGCCATCGGAGCAGCGCTGGCTGGCTGGAGCGGTGCAGCCATGTTGTGCTACGTGACTCCGAAGGAACATCTGGGCTTGCCGAATCGTGAAGACGTCAAGCAAGGTGTGATCGCCTACAAGATCGCCGCTCATGCTGCCGATTTAGCTCGCGGACGGCCTGGTGCTCAAGACCGCGACGACGCTTTGAGCAAAGCCCGTTTCGCTTTCGACTGGAACGAGCAGTTCCGTTTGTCGCTGGATCCCGATACAGCTCGTGCCTACCACGACGAAACTCTGCCACAAGATACTTTTAAGTCAGCTCATTTTTGCAGTATGTGCGGACCCAAGTATTGCTCGATGCGCATTACTGAAGACATCCGCAAAATGGCTGAGGCACAACAGTTGGTGACGATTAGTACGGACGATGCGCACTAAGCTTTTTCTGATCGTAGCACAGTTCGTTGAGATACTTCGCTGAACGCCAGCATCTGGTTCCGACACGTGAAATGTGGCGCGAGAATTGGTTCTGTCGACCCTTCAGGTCTAACTCTGCCTCTTTCAAGTAACCGGTGGTTTCACCATCGGCTAGGGTTATACCAGCCCTTCGGGCTTAGAAGCCCTTCAAAACTCCTTCACCCATGCGTCAAGCTCATGGGGTCTTTAAAAAGATGTGTAGGACAAAGAGGGGTCTGCCTTGGAATCTACTGAATTGTAAAGAGTCAGTGGAGCCTGGGAGCGAGCAAGCATTTCACCAAAACTGTCAGTCCCAGTTTGCGGTACGCCACGAGCGATTAGCTCTGGATGCTCGCCAAGTGGAACACGCCAAGCGATGGTGCCGTTGTTCAAATCGACTGCGCATAGTTCACCCCACGGTGGTGCGATGGCGGGATATCCCTCTTGATCGAGAAACTTGTTGTAGCCGGTGATCTTATACTTTGAAGCGGCTCCAAGGGGCTCTTCTACGAGTGTGACAATGTTGGGCGCGTTGTTGGCGTTTACGAACATCAAACCTGATTCAGGATCAAACGACGCGCCTGACCAAGTCGCCCCGCCAAGCTAATGCAAGTTTGCTAACGTTTACGCGAGTGATTTGCTTAAGAGTCGAATGACGCATGCCGCCGCGGTCACCACCCACGCTGATCCAATCTTCGGCGAAAGTTGAGTGCGACAAAACGCTGACTAGAGTCAAGAGCAAGAATTTTCGAAAGAGGCGATGCATTTTTCAATTTCCCCCAAAGCCTACGAACGAGGTTGGCAAGCGAAGAATGATTGTTCAGGTTAAGATAATGAGCCCCGAACGCGCCCGGCTGGCGAGGTAGTTTGTCATATAGGAGTCAACTTTGGAACCACCAGTTCGGACGCAAGCATTGAAACAGCGCAGACATGCGGATTTTCCTTTTTTCTTAGTTATGGGCGGATTGTCGGCAACATTTGTGCTACTGATCGTATTGCTTTTAACAGCCGATCTTTTGTTCACTTCGATATCCGATTTTAAGGCAGCACTGCTAAAGCCAGAGATTCAAGCCGCCTTTCGACTGACGCTTTTGTCGTGCACTGTGGCGGCGCTGATGTCGTTGTGGGTTGCGACACCATTGGGCTATCTGTTGTCACGCTATCGATTTCCTGGACGGTGGCTTGTTGATACTTTAGTCGACATTCCAATCGTTCTTCCGCCGTTGGTTTTGGGCTTGAGTCTCCTGATATTGTTTCATCTTAAGATTGGCAGTTGGGAACTCGAGGCTTGGTTGCGGGACAGCTTGGGATTTCCAGTTACTTATCGTTGGCCCGCGGTGGTGCTGGCACAATTCACGGTTGCGTGTGCATTCGCCGTTCGAACGATGCGAGTGACGTTTGATCAAATCAATCCACGCTGTGAAGATGTGGCGCGTACGCTGGGATGTTCGCGGGCACAAGCTTTCATGCAGATCGCACTGCCTCAGGCGTGGCGTGGAATGTTAACAGCGACGACGCTTGCTTGGGCTCGCTCACTGGGTGAGTTCGGGCCGATCATGGTTTTCGCTGGTGCAACGCAGATGCGGACTGAAGTGCTGTCGACCAGCGTTTTTCTCGAGCTAAGTGTCGGGCAGCTGGATTCCGCAGTCGCTGTCTCTTTGCTGATGGTTGTGATGGCCGTCATCGTGCTTCTTGTCCTCCGCGCGTTCGGAGCGAGGTTGCAAGCATGATTGAGTTCCAGCAAGTTTCCATTCGCTGTGGCTCGTTTTCTCTCAACAATGTTTCGTTTCGTATCGAAGCGGGTCAGTACGCGGTGCTGATGGGCAAAACGGGAATGGGAAAAACCACGATCCTGGAAGCGATTTGCGGACTGCGAAAAGTAAAGAATGGCCGGATTTTCATTCGTGCTACCGACGTCACTCGGTGGTCACCCAGTGATCGTCAAATTGGTTACGTACCACAAGATCTCTCCCTGTTCCCTACACTCAACGTCCGCGAGCATCTTGAATTCTCGCTGCGACTACGGCGTGTTTCAAAGAGCGAAATCAAGCAGCGAACCGACGAGCTTTCTGAAGTTCTGGGTGTTGGCCACTTGCTTGATCGCCGCGTCCAGGGTTTGAGCGGGGGCGAGGCTCAACGTGTGGCGTTAGGGCGGGCGCTTGCGGCTCGTCCGGCGATTTTGCTGCTTGATGAACCGCTGAGCGCACTGGATCAAGACACTCGAAATGAGATGCATGAATGGCTGCTTAAGGTCAAACACGTAACTGGGGTTACTACGTTGCATGTCACTCACAATATCGAAGAGGCTGAAGCGCTGGCGGATCGGCGATTAGCGCTAGTCGATGGTCGAATCGTCGAGCAAAGCTGACATCAGCAAGACTACTGATTTGGCCGAAGCCAAGGTAGACTGCGTGGATCTTTAAGCGCCGAATCAGGTTTTGAGGTTGCCGACGGCTGGGGCAGAGGACTGTTACCCAGCGCCCCGTTACCCAGTTGATTGTTACCCAGTTGATTGTTACCCAGGGAATTGTTACCCAGGGAATTGTTTTGAGCCGGTGGGTTGCGAGCTTCGATGCCGACACGTGTGATTCGGACGTCCTGCATTTTCATCGTTTTGACATTGATCGCTGCGGAAATAACGTCCAAATCGATAGGCTGCTCTCGACCATTTGGCAGCGGGTCTTTGTGAACTTTAGCGGGTGTACGACCGTCGCCTTCGAGCACCAATAGATCTTTAGGCTGCGAATAGGTCACGCGATAGCCACTGCCCGAGTATTCGCCTTCATCGCTCTTGCCTGCGAAGCGTACGTTGCCAAGTGACTGGAATTCCCAGTTTGCTGTTGCGGGCGCGAAACTCGAACTGCGTGGTCCAAGTCCACTCGTGTCGTAGGCTTTGAGCAAATCGCAGGTGAGCATTATTTCGTCGGTATTCAAACGCTGCATGGTATTTATGTCGATCATATGGTCCCAAGATGGAAGCGGACCTGCGTCAAGCTCAACTTTGCCTTCGAACACTACTTCTGAACGATCCATGTACGCCACCATGCTCTCATGAAAATTCAAATGAGCACCCTGAATTTCTTGCTTGGGTGAACTTCGAACAGTGCTGCTGGAAGCCATTTGCCCAAGATTCATCGACGCCAGATGCCACGAACGAATCCAGCCCGGCCCCGAACCAACCATTTGGCTCTGCGGCAAGTGGTAGGTGAGTGTAGGAACAACGATACGTTCCAGGCTCAGTCGATTGCCTTGATTATCATTTTGAGCGGCGCGAATGTCGACCGAATCTTTCAATACGACGCGATCTAAACTTGTCGTGCCAGGTTTCGGTGCTTGCATGTTAATCGGCGCGGCGAGGTATATCTCCATCTGTTGGCATCCGCACTCAATGGACCAGAAGCGATTCTCGGCGGGACTGAACATGCCCTTGATCTCGATATCGCCTTCGATGTTCGCGACGGAACCATCGAAGATCAATCTACCTTGCCACTTGCAATGCGGTGCCTGGATCCACTGAAGACTCGATGGACTCGGCTGAGCAGACGCAGAAGCGGCTGGATTGGATCGATTGAGTGCGGTCGTTGGGATTGAGAACTCGCCGGGCTGATCCATCCAGATCAAACCGGTCGTCTGATCGTAGCGGATTACTGGACCAATCAACCATGCTTCCCCCATCGCGATCTTGGCAGGGCTGCCGGTGACCTGGACGTTCGCCTGCCCTTGCGGATTAGTCGAAAGTTGCAGTTGCTGGCCGATTAACTTCCATGGACTAGGTGAAGCTAGCGTTGGATTGCCAAAGACCTTGAGTGGTCCATCAACCGTCAATGAATCGATCCACGATTGATCTTCCGCAACGATAACGGTTGATTTCAGTAGCGTGCCTTCAACATTGACAGGACCACTTCCATCACCAGCGGGCCGCGGCTGAGTAGGTACTTCAGCAACCCCCTGTACAGCAATAGGCGGTACAGCAATAGGCGGCACAGCACGATGGATCGGTGCAGTTTCAGTCGTAGGAGCCGGGGGGCTGACGAATTGATACATTGAGTTGCCGGCGGAGTCATGAAGCGGCAGCGCTTCACCAGCTTGTTTTGTATCCTTCGGCGGTGCGTGGACAAGCCATAACTGAAGTTCATCGACGTCGGCTTTTATCTG
Organism: Planctomycetia bacterium; assembly: GCA_031398555.1. Taxonomy (GTDB): domain Bacteria; phylum Planctomycetota; class Planctomycetia; order Pirellulales; family Pirellulaceae; genus Aureliella. The sequence goes on from JANNNN010000145.1 coordinate 13,043, forward strand.
TGGCGTAGCCAGCGTGACATCGCCTAGCGCGCGTAAACGATCGGGTAGATAGCTGGTTGCGATGGTCGAATTCTTAGCAGTTGGTGGTTTCGGTTCCGTGTTCGGCTTAAGCCACAGGTCCAACGATTCGCTGGTCATGAAGCCATGAATTTTGGATTCAACCAGCGTTTTTCCGGCGAGCGCAATCCACTGCTTTTCGCCATCAGGTTTCATATTCAAAGATTGTTGCCAGCGAATGTTACATTGCCCCATTGCTGAGGAATCCGCAACCACAAGCTCGCCTGGTCCTTCGGCGGCGAGCCAACCGAGATGCTTGCCATCGGTTGGCTGGCGATACTGAATGGAAGGCGACCGAAATGAATAACCTAGATAGTCAAGGATTGCGACTGTGCTGACCGCTTGAGGACCTTCGAGTCGACCTGCAAGTTCAATTTGGTTGTCGACGAAGTTGATGTTTAGCCGCTTTGCTCGAGCCGATGCGCCGATGTTGGGCGCATCAAAGTGAACGATGGTCTGGCCGTTGATAGGTCCCACGGGGTCCATTCCACGGGCCGTCAATTGCTGAAACTGCATCGCCCCCATGCTGACGGTAGTTTGCGGAGACTTGGGGCCAGTGGCGGGAAGTGTTGGAACAAGTTTCACCTGAACTTCTTGGCTCCAGAATTTATCAGGCGGAAGTGAACCGACTTGATGGATCGCATGCACACCATTCATAAGGGAAGCTTGGGAGGCGACGAAATCAAACCGAAATGGGCCACCTGATTGAACCTGCAATTGGGCTGGCAGGCCGCGTGTCACGGGCAACTCGGGCGACGCTTGTTTCATGTCAGCCCACAACCCACCAGGCGGCAGCCCAACACGGATCTCATCGATGTAGATCAATTCCATATTTTCGAGAATGCCCCAGGGCGAAGGGTCATCCTGAGATTCACTTAGCAAATCTTGCTTTAGAAAAATGGATAGATCGCGACCGCGAATGAGACTGTTGTCCCAACCAATCTCAACCGGCTTTATCGTCGAAATTTTTCGACGATCAATCTGCACGTCGCTGGTCGTTAAATACCAAGGACGCTCTTCGGCAATGGCTTTCGATTTGCGAGATATGTGAATTTGCCCCTCCAGGCGGCCGCCTATAACCGGTGGGGTTTTGCCTTTTGTCCAATCGAAGGCTTCTCGAAATTGGATCACCGCTCCTCGTTCAGCATTGACGATCAAGACATCTTGATCAACAAACGCTTGTTCTCCATCCGTCTGTCCGCCCGGCTGCTTATGCGAATGTGGAATAATCATTGTCAGCGGTTCAAGCCGCCACTGATCTGGGCCGAGCTGAGTGAAGTTCTTGAATAGCAAGATTCCACGGGGTGTTTGCAGAACTTTGGGTTGCGCCTGCTGCCACGAGTCCGGCGCAAAGTGTCGCTGCCACCACTGTGCAGTCTGTAGATCATTGTGGTAGTCAATGGGCTGCGGTTTTTCTCTGCGGGCTGGCTCAATTAAAGGGACGACCGTTCCGCGATAGACTAGCATCGCTAACAGGACCAAGCCCAACGAGATAAAGTATTGCTTGACGTAAGATGGCATCAACGGATAGGTTTAGTAGGAAGACAGTCCTCCCAACGTCCTTTCGCTTTTAAAAGCCTCTCAACCAACTCTCGCACTGCGCCTCGACCGCCTCGCGCAGTCATCACCCACTTCGCCGCATCGCGAACTTCGAGCGATGCATCGGCAACGGCAACCGCT
>JANNNN010000176.1:0-6020 GCA_031398555.1 Planctomycetia bacterium
CGGGGGGTCTATTTTCTTGGAGTCTCTGGGTTTGTCTTCTGCTGTTCTCGCGATCTTTAGGGACACTAACCCGCTCTTCTTTTGGCTCGAATTGTATGTGTTCGATACTTGGGAAAAAGCTACCACCGATGCGTGCGACGATACGGGCCAGCGAGTCGACCTGAACTCCGCTAAAGCCCTTGCGCGACGCCTTGGCGTGACTTACAAAGAAATTGCCGCCATTGTGCAAACCGGATTCGTCAATCCCGAGCTGCTGCAGAGTGGATTCGTCGATCCTGGACCGTCGAAGCTAACCTTGTTGAAAAAGCTTGGCGTGAGCGTAGGCGACGCTCGATTTTACAGTGACAACAGAACGTTTTTCGAACAAAATAAGGACATGATCGGCAAGGAACGCAGTCAGTTACCGCATGCCGATCAATTGCGATTCGACGCACTTGGGAAGAAGGTGCCCGATACGCCCTTTACAGGATGGGAGATCGTCCGTGAACTGGATGCCTTCGAACAGCGGCTCACGGAGTTTTCGAAGAAGTTCAATGATCTGGAAGACTTGCACGGCACCATCCTCGCTATTCCGTTCGACCGTATCGTCGTCTTGGCTGATCTGGACACTGGCCGCAATTTCGATCGGACGATTGGGCGGTACGCCGACGGCCAGCAGGCCGACCCGATCGTTTTCCTGCGTATCAACTTGTTCGTCAGGCTGTGGCGGAAGCTGGGCTGGAGCATTGAGGAGACGGACCGGGCGCTGACCACATTGATTCCGCAGTCGGCCCCACTTGACGGCACTGCCGTGAACTTTGGTAAACAGCCACTGAAAACGGCTTTGGTCCATTTGGCCCACCTCAAGGAACTGGACAAGAAGCTGAAAGTTGGCAAGCACGCAAGACTCAAATTGCTCACTCTCTGGTCGGACATTGCCACAACCGGAGATCGTTCGCTCTATGAGCAACTGTTTCTGACTCGCAGCGTACTTACGGCCTCCCCGGTATTTGATCATCCGCTCGGACAGTACCTGACCGACCCTGATATCAACGCCAAAGATCACCTGCTGGCACTTCAGGGCGCTTTGGGGCTTACCGCAGACGAGATCGGCCAGATCCTGCAGGATGCCGAGTTGTCGCTCGATACGGCCGTGTTGTCGCTGCCGACCGTTTCGCTGCTGTATCGATATGGACTCCTGGCCAAGTCCCTCAAGCTCAGCGTGACGGAACTGATCACGCTACGGCAGCTTTGCGGGCGAAATCCGTTCCAGCCGCTGCACCTGGATCCCCTGGCGACCCTCGAACAGGATCACCCGTTTGCCGAAACGCTGGAGTTCGTCAAAATCGCCGAAGAGGTCAGGGACAGCGGACTCAAGGTCGAAGATTTGGACTATTTGCTGCGACATCGTTTCGACGAAACCGGCAAGTACCGCACCAACCAGGAAAACTCGCTCGCCTTGCTGAGGCTGTTGGCCGACGGCGTTCAGGCAATCCACGCGACGCACCCAGTGCCCGATGATCCAGAAGCTTTAAGCAACGAGGTTATACGTCAAAAACTTGGCCTGGTGCTGTCGCCTGACGTGGTGGCGACTTTTATGGGAATGCTGGACGGTACCGCCGAATTAACCGTCGCGAAGTCCGGGGTAACTTCGGATAACAAGCTGAAGCCGGATGAATTTGCTGCGGAGCCGGCTATCCGAGAACTGCGTTACAACGAAACGCTTCAGGAACAGAAGTTCACGGTGCGGTTGTTTGACCCTCATCGAGAAGGACTCGAAACCCGTCATGCCTCAGCAGTGCTGAAGGACCTCCTGATCGATGCTGCCACCAAGGCACAAGACTTCTTCGCTAACCAACTCCAGAAACAGAAGTTGCGACTCGATGGCCAAGCAGGCTTCTTGGAGGAGTCGGACTTCAACACGCTATTTTCACCGTTAAAACGCTTGGTCGACATTCTGCCGACCGACTTGCCTCCAGAAGTTCTTAGCAAGTCCAAGGAAAATGAGGAGATCACGAAAGCGAATCTGGCAACATTACAATCTCGGAGAATGCGGGTTGCGAAAGCGTTCTTCCCCTTCCTCCAGCTGCGGTTAATTAGACAGTTCATCGTGCAAACGCTAACCGGACAGACCGGTGGCGACCCAGCGCTGGTTGCAAGCTTGTTGACGGACGAACGTTTGGTGGCGAATCCCAACGTGCTGCTGGACTCCTTCTCGTCCATCCGTGAAAGAGGCTTGACGGTCACGTTCATGGACGTGGCAGGAAATCCCCTGCCAGGTCAACCGGCTTCCTGGATAGAGGTAGATACCGGAGCCAAAGACAGAGAAGGCAATCTACTCAAGCCTGCCGGTACCGACGCCGTTCGATTTGACGGCTATCTGGAAGTACCAGCCACAGGCGCTTATCGCTTTTATATCGAGCTGGACAAGAAAGAGGCCGCTGCGGAATTGCGATTTCTGCACCGCGTGAAGCCTTTGTTTATCCAGGGGGAGGCCACTGCGGATTCGGACACGCTTGGCAATCAGCCCGACGAGTACCTGCAGCTCAACGCCGGAGTGCCCTATCGGTTCTCTCTGGAGGTGAAGAAGCTGGGTGGGGGCGACGCAAGACTGCGTGTGCAGGGGGAGACCTTGCCTAGGGGACCCCTGTCGCAGTTGACGCTCTATTCCTCGGCTACGGTCGACGCGGCCGACAGTTCCATGATCATGCTTAATAAGGCACTGCAGTTAACGCAGAGCCTGGGAATATCCGAACGGGAAATTCGCTACCTACTGACGCATAGCGCGGATTTCGACGGAGTGAATTTGAGCGAAATACCGACACAGACCGTGGGCGACACTTCGTCCGAGACGTCAGCTACCGTGCAGCGATTCAGGGGATTCCGACGACTGGCAGCCTACGCAAGGCTCAAGCGCGAGTTGGCGGCTGGAACCGATGATTTGATCGACATCTTCGAAGCCGACGCCACGACCGCCGCAGACAAACTGGTCAAGGAAGTCTATCCGCGCATCGCGAAACTGACTCGTCGCGACGAGGCAACAGTCCGCGCAACGGCCGAGGCCCTGGTCACACCGTCGGGCACTCCAGCCTTTGCAAGTGAGGAGCCATTGCGGCGGCTATGGGAGGGGCTGCAAGTCGTCGAACGATTCGGCGTGTCTCCCACGGCGCTCCTGCGCTGGACGGAGATTGTAAGCAACGCCTCCGCAGACGAGCAGCGTTTCGAAATAGCCCGTGACGTGAAAGAGGCAATCAAAGCCCGCTTTTCGCCGGAAGGCTGGCTGCGCGTGGCTCAACCGATCTTCGACAAACTCCGTCAGCGCCAGCGCGACGCGCTGGTGTCGCACGTCCTGCATCAGCATGGTTTCGACCTGATGGAACAGCTCTACGAGTATTTCCTTATCGATCCAGGAATGGAGCCGGTCGTGCAGACTTCGCGGGTTCGCTTGGCCATCTCGTCGCTGCAGTTGTTCATTCAACGCTGTCTGCTGAACCTGGAACCTGAGATTCAGCCTTCAGCAATTAACGCCAAGCATTGGGAATGGATGAAGCGTTATCGGGTGTGGGAAGCCAACCGCAAAATCTTCCTGTTCCCGGAGAATTGGCTGGAACCCGAGTTTCGCGATGACAAGACTCACTTGTTCTCCGAACTGGAAGGAGCCTTGTTGCAGGGGGATGTTTCGAATGATTTGGTCGAGGACGCCTTCCTGAACTACTTGAGGAAGCTGGACGAGCTGGCGCGGCTGGACGTCGTGGCGATGCATATCGAGGACGGCCCCGATTCTGCGGCTCGCAACCTGCATGTCTTCGGCCGCACCTACAGTCAGCCACACAAGTACTTCTATCGCCGGTTCGCACAGCGGATGTGGACGCCCTGGGAGCCGGTCAGCGCCGAAATCGAGGGCGATCACCTCGCGCCGGTAGTCTGGCGCGATCGCCTGTATTTGTTTTGGGTGACATTTCTCGAAAAGCCGCAGCAAGCGACCGGTGAGCCCAAGGAGATTGACCCCACAAAGAAAATTCCGATTACTGCGCCACTGAAGGACGTCGAGGCTCATCTGCACTGGAGCGAATACCTGCATGGTAATTGGACCACACGCGAGTCAAGTGCAATGAATGCAGCGAGTCCCCTTGTGGCGAAAAATTTGGCGAGCTTCGCGCCGGCAGATGTCTTCATTCATGTGTCGAAGGAATACGAAGGCAGCAATGAATTGGGAGTGTTTATCCACGTCGACAAACCATTTAATCGAACGTTCTATCTAGCCAGTCGAAACAGTGCCCCGACTGGTGTCGTGTACGGTGTGCCAACTGCCACTCCTCCAGGACCTCGCCCGGGAAATAAGTTCACGTCAGCAAATGAAAAGAATGCCGTTCGATACAGAGGACGCAACGGGCTCAAGATCAGTTTCCGAGAACGAATCACCACCGAGCCCGGGAAACCGTCAACGTCGGTTAGCCAGGACAGGGACATTTTGAAAAAAGACGTTGGCGATTCTTACACGCTCCTACCGTGCAACAATAACCTGACGAACTTCGGCAACTCCGATACTGCATCCCAGGACGCCGCGAATCCGGGAGCAGTGAAGGTAGCGATTAATAGCGGCCTGGACGAAATCCGTACTCTCGTTAAGCCAGTGTTCTATCAGGACGAACGCAATACCTTCTTCATTGAAGCGGATTTGACCGAACGAACAATCGAAGATTGGGACGAATGGGTTCCGAAGCCGCCTCAGCCTTCGTCGGAGTGGCTTCTGCCTGACCGCTGGAAAGATCTTGTTCTCGCTCCGGTGGTTGTGGTCCCGGATCGCAAAGGCCCTGTATGGAATCCCCCGCCGATTGATAAAAACTCCATAGTGAACATCAAGAGTGTTGGCGATTGGCTGGTCAATTCATCGTCTGCCATCAAGTTTGGAAACGTACTGCTTGGGCCGACCGGACAACCTGGACTGGTCATTCGGGCCAGTGGAGTGCTCGGTGGCCGCCAGGGGCATCTACATGTCAATCCGGCCAGCGAACTCGTTAGTGGAAGCGCCGTGGTGCTCGACGATGAGGGAACTTTCGCTCGATCCGGCCTGAAGGCGAGCGCCGGCGGCTTGAATATTATTGGCCCTACCGGATTCAACGCTGCACTGGAACAGAACTTCAACGACGATGCCCGCAAGCAACTAAGCAAGGAATGAAACTCATGAACATTGAAGCATCCACCAGGGCGACAAGATTCCACGGCTCCCAAGATACCGAAATCGCCTTTGACTTTAAAATAGTTCGGACCGACGAAACAAAATACTTAGTCATTCAGGAGCGTGACCTCTCATTTAGATTCACTCTTCATCAACACCCCTACGTGCAAGCGTTGGTGCAACGCTTGCTACGCACCGGTACGACAGGGTTGCAGGAGGCCGACACGGCATACGTCGGCAAGTCCGAATCGGTCCCCGATAGTATCCAGATCGCTCTGGGGGCCAACACGACACTCAACATTCCCGCATCGTCGCGCATCACGCTCCTGACCAATGTGACAGCAGCTTCCTCCGGCGGGCAGATCTCGCTCGAGGCAGGCTTATCATTAAGGACGAACTCAGCGGCAGCAGCAAGACTGGTGGAGGCTATGCAGGCCACGCTCACCGACGGCATGGTTGACACTCCTCGACCAGGTGAGACCTTCGAACCTTCTGCCAATAGCAAGGCTGTGGTTTTCAGCAATACGAAGATTGTGCTCATCGCCGCGACCCAGGCGATTCATCCGAACGGGAAACTGATCACGCTCCCCGCCCAGTCTGAAGTGTTATTCGCGAGAGGAACACTATTCGTGGTCCCCGGTGCCACTCCCGTGACCCTGATCAAGAGCGTCCGCAGGCCCAAGCTCTTCGAAGAGTTTTTTGCGTCCAATTACAAGCCGAACGAATCAATCGTCCAGCACCCGTTTCCTGTGAAGGATTTGGATTTTACATCGGGAGGTGCCTATGCCGTCTACAACTGGGAGCTGTTCTTTCATGTGCCAATCACGATTGCGATGCACCTGAGCAAGAATCAGCGATTTGC
>JANNNN010000277.1:0-6631 GCA_031398555.1 Planctomycetia bacterium
GGTTCGACTTACTATTCAAGTTTGATCGAGGCTTTGGAAATAGAGCCGTCCCGTTGGATACCTTCAGAAACAAGCAGTCCGCTTAGCAGATGTATCGATGTCGCTAAAACGGTGCAGGCGAATTGGGTCGTGCTTGTGCAGAACAATTGCCCCTTTGTTGATCCGATTTTAGTGGACCGCTTAGTAGCGGCTGCGTGGGCGACGCCAACCAGTGACATGATCTCGTTTGTTTCATCGACGCGTCCGACGAGTTCATTGCGAAGTCTGGGATTAGTCGCAGAAGTCTGCCGACGACGAGCGCTGCGGCGCTTGGCAGGTCGCACCGATGCGAACGATCAGCGGGATGTGTCGCAGCTTATTCACTCGATGCCGGAGCTCTTCCATTCACGTTGTCTCCCTTTGCCCACTGCCCTTGATCGCTCAGAAATTCGTTGGGCGCTTGAGACTGAAGACGATTGGGACAAGGCTCATATGCTCCTCGATTCGCAAAGCAATAGCATCGACTATCGCGAACTTGCAGACATGGCCATTCATTGCGATACAAGTCGGTTAGGAGTCGCCAGGCGAGCTCGTTAGTCCTTTGTCGGTCGGCGTTCAACGTCGAAGGCCCCTGGGGTGGGAACGCGCTCAAGCAGATCACTTGAACGACGGCGCATTGTTCGACCACATTTACGTGTCTCAAACTACGTAGCGTCGTGGTGGTCGATGCTGCGATGTCCGGCCAAGCCAACCGGGAGCTGGAGTTTGGGGGATGCTTGTTCAGCTAACGCAATACATAGCCGTTAGGCGCTCGGGGCATTCAAAAGTGTGGCAAAGGCGTTCAGTATGCGAGGTTGGCGCTCACTTTCTGGCGCTGCGGTCGCAAACAAAACAAAGCTCGTCCCAGAATACAATCACGGCACACGCATTGCTTTCGCTAGGTTGTAAAGCATTATCGCTATCAACCTTGCAATCGCTAAAGCACTTGGTGCAACATGACTGACCTGTTAGTCGACGAATGCTACTCATGTATGATTTCAAGTCTAGTTCTGATTAAGAGTTTGGCGTCGCAAAGGACTAGTGAAGCATCGGGTGTCATCGAATTAGCCGCTGAACTGGGACAAACGGCAATCGATTGTATTCGAAGCAACGAGGCGGGCAGTGTATTGCCCGAAACTGCCGAGCGACTAGCTAAAGAAATTCAATGCTTGATAGATGAAATCAAGGCAACTTCCATTCGATCAAATGAATCTGCTGCCTGCGCGACGGCGTGTGAGAATTTCATCCGGACATATCGTCATCAAGCGGCCTAGTTGAAGGCAAAATGTTATGCGAACACTACTGATTATTGTGCTGCTGGTCGTGCTTATGGTCATTGGGGGCTGGGTTGCGTTTAACTTTTCCGGTGGCACGGCGAGAGTCGAATTTCGAACCGACGAGGTAAAGCGTGACGTTGATAACGTTGTACAAGGGACAGAGAACTTCATTAAAGGAGTGGGGGCCGACAAGGAACCATCAGCCTTGCCTCCCAACGTCCTTGAAAACCAATCTCGCTGAAAACCTTCGGAAGCAAAATTTGCGAAGCAGCTTTACTCTTACTTAGCGGTGTTCTTGTGAACGAAAAACATGCGGGAAAGAGGTCCCTTTGGCTTGGACTGGGCCTTGCGGCGGTCGGAATTGTTGCCCTTGCAGTTTGGCAGCTGAAGCCTTCTGACTTTAAAGGGATGGCTAGTTCGGAAGAATCGGGTGAAATTCCGATTTCGTTCGACGAGTTTCGCACAATCATGGTGAGGAACAGCCCGACTCGAACAATCATTGAGCACGGCGGAATGCAACTTGTGAGCGAAGAAGTGTTAGACCTCAAACTCGATCTGTCACGCGATCGTCGGCCGTTACTGAACGCGCTCCTGCGTCAATCGCAATCTGATCTTGCCTCGAGAAAACGAATCGTAGTTGAGGTCAACAATGACGAAGTTCATGTAAATGATCTGGAGCTTATGCAAGATGCAGTTATTACGCCGGCGGCAATGGATGTTGCAACAGAGTCACTCGGCCCGACAGGCGAATTGCGTGCTTACCGTACAACTTTACATGCCGAACCAACCGGTGCCGCTACGCTGGTGCGGGTAGTAACAGCGATTGAAATTGATAAGCGACTGAGCAAGCTTTTTCACGGCACCGCCCAGTCTCGCCTTGAGACATCCACTAGGAGTGCTGCTAAGGAGCAGCTCACTGCATTGCAGCAATTCGCAAGTGAAAACGCGAAGAAGTGAGATCGCAAGTTCGCAGGGCTTGTCGGATATAGTTAATTGACCAGAGCGGATTTGTACGTTGGGGAATGCTCCTCAGGCTCATTAATCAGTACTACTTTTCCTCGATCCACTCCCGCTTCAACCCGACGGTGGGCTTCGGCCGCGTCCTCAAAGGCGAATCGACTGTCAACTGTGACAGTCAATTTACCTGCTTGGTAGAGATGAATGAGCTCTCGCAGATCGTCGCTGCATGGAATGGCGAGCATTACCTGACCGGTCTTCGACATCGGCCACGTAAGTATCGTCATTAGTAATCCACTAACGCTTGGCTGAGTGGAGATAAAATGACCTCCCTCTTTTAATACCGCTCGAGCTTCGAGGTAGTGTGCTGTGCCGACCACGTCAAAAACGACGTCCCAGCGTTCGCTCGACTTTGTAAAGTCATCTTTTTCGTAGTCGTAAAAATGATCTGCGCCTAGCGAAAGACAAAATTCTCGATTGCGTCCGCTCGCGATCGCATCGACATGACAGCCATACGCTTTAGCAATTTGTACAGCGAACATTCCAACCCCACCGCTTGCGCCATTGATAAGTACAGATTGTCCGCATTTGAGTTTTCCATGATCGCGGAGCGACTGAAGTGCGGTGGTCCCTGCCAGCGGAATTGCGGCTGCGTCCACCATCGACATTGAGTGCGGAATTTTGGCTACCGAAGAAACTGCACAAACCGCATAATCCGCCAGTGCACCACCACGGGCATGGTCGAGAAACGCCATTACTCGATCGCCCTCAGCAAACGAACTGTCTTTAAAAGTGTCTACAACGACACCCGCTACGTCATAACCTGGAACACGTGGAAATCCGAATGGTACGAGCCCTTTCATGTCGCCACGTCGAAATTTGTAATCGATGGGATTAACGCTGGATGCGAGCACCCGTATTAACACCTGCCCAGGCGCAAGTTGAGGGACTAGATGTTCCGCTAAATGTAGAACGCTTGCATCGCCATATTGATCGTATTCAATAGCGCGCATCGTGATTCTTGTCGGAAGCGACGGGCTAACATCCAGCTCAAGCGGATTCATGTATTACACCTTCCTATCCTTGAAAAACAAGAGCGGCGTGCAGACTATGACGTCGTGGTTTTTCAGACACCACCAACGAGGAAAACCATCGGGCCAGAGCGTGCCAATAACGAGACGTGAAATCTTCCATGATTTCACGCTTCTCAATCGCTACACTACCGTCGAGTGGTTTCAGATGCTCGAGTAGTGGTAGATGCTTCCTGCGAGCTGGAAATATCTTCGGCAGAAGCAGTTTCGAAGATCCTTTTCGCTTCATCGATTTTTTGCGACGACTCTGCATGAACCGAAATCAAGCAGTTGCCGCCTTGAATTTTGTTTTCGTACTTCTTCGCTTCGTACTCAGGAATACCCAGGCCAATAAGTGCACCTGTGACTCCTCCGATAGAGCCGCCTACGGCGGCGCCCGTTAGAGCGGCCATAATGGGCCCAGCAGCGATCAAAGGACCAACGCCGGGAATTGCCAATGCTCCGATACCTGCCAACCAACCCAAGCCGCCGCCGAGCAAGGCACCGGTGCCCGCTCCAGTAGCAGCGCCCTCGGGGGCTTTGGTCTCATTGTCAACAGCGAACTCGCGCGTTCCTTCTTTATTCGGCGCAAGTACCGAAATATCTTGAGATTGAAATCCCGCGGCCTTCAATCGATCAACGATGGTGGCGGCCTGAGTTGTCGTTTTTACTGTACAAAATACGGCTCTCGCCATGATCTAACTCCGTAGGCTTAAAAGCCATGTTAAGGATTCTGTTCAACTTCCAATTGACTATCAACGGTTTTCACACCCGCAACACTGCGAGCAATTTCTTCGATTTGCTTCTTCTCTTCCGCTGTCTTTACTGGACCACGCAGTGTGACAACACCGTCTTGCGTTATGATCTTCACGTTTTGAGCATTAACGGACATTTTCGTACCTACAAGCATTTTTCGAATACCAGCGGTAACATTGATGTCAGCTTGGTTCTCGTTTTGATCGATAGGTGTTTTAACGTCGACATCCCGGTCTCGCTTATTGACAGCTGTGTTATCTCTGTCAACAGTCTTGTTTGTCCCATCGCTCATTGTAGGATCGGTGGTTGTAGTTCGATTTGTTTCGTCGCACCCTGCAATCAGAAAGATTGCCAACAGTGCAAATTGAAAGTATTTCATGCGACTTTTCCTTTCAGGGCAGTAGGCAGTAAGTTAAAACTAGACTTATGCAAAGTGCGTGCCAGGCTATTGCTTCAATTTCATCACAGCCTGCAAATTTGCATTCAATGTTGTCATATGGTCAGAAGGCCCCCTTGGTATTACTTCTAAAGGGGGCTGAGCATACCGACTCGTTTTCAAATTGGTCTAAGAATTGCCACTTAGTTGACCCACAGCGCGTTTTGTCACTTTATCTATCACACGAATAGGAAAAAATAATGTTCCCGATTAACTTCATTTCATGCGGTCGAGATTGCCGTTTGTAAATCAGGCATGGCTGGAGCTGACTGCGTTGAATGTTCTGCCCAGACAGATTTCTGAGTCAAGATGGCGTTTCCATTAATTGTTGCAAACGGAACATCAGCCGCGTCGCGCCCAGTGCCAATCCTGACTAAGCCGTGCACTTGCGAGAGTTTTGAAGGATCGAATAGGAACCATCTTCCGTCGAGGAACGCTTCGATAAAACCATGAAAATCTGGCGGATTCAAGTTGACCGCATAGCCTGAAACGTAGCGAGCTGGAATGCCAATGCCTCTACAAAGCGAAATCGCTAGGTGTGCGTAGTCTCTGCACACGCCAGTTCTCAGTAATAGCACGTCAGCGGCTGTCGTTGTAGCGTTGGTTGTCCCCGGAGTGTAATCAAGAAATTGATTGACCCAATCACAAATCGTTTGCACCCGCTGAAATCCAAGCGGCGCATTACCGAATTCCTCGAAGGCAAATCTTCCCAACAGATCGCTTTCACAATAGCGACTTGGGTTCAGGTAGGGCAATACGTGAGCCGGTATTTGGGCACTCGTGGCTTCCTTCAACTCCGCTGAGTGCGCAACCCCAGGAGTCATCTCGACAGTTGCTTTGTACGAAATCTGTAGTTTACAAGGCTGCACTGATACACGGTGCGCTCGATTCCCATCGGAACCAAGATCCAGAGCTTCAACTTGCAGTTGGGGATTGAAGTTTAGTTCTTCATAGACCAGTTTTTGATGTGGAGTGTTGGCAGCGGAAATTTTAAACAGAAGCCCTGTAGCTTGACGGACGTCGTAACTGAGTTCACTCCTAATTGTCATCGTACTCATCGGTCATTATCCATTTGCGGAGTCGGAGGTTGCAGGTCAGCAGAGCCATTTGAATCGCGACCAACGAAATCGTGGTCTCTGGGATCGCCACCCCTGAAATCGAGCCCTGCGGCCGCATCTTTCAGCAATTCTTGTGCCCAATCCATTGGAATTACGTTCAATGATCGGCTTAGTAAGTCTGACCACCAGTTCGAAGTGCTTTGGACGTCTTTTTCGGTGAAACGGCGAAAAATGGGCTTACGACTTCCCGATGCAATGATCGCAACGTCGATTGGGTAGTCGACGTCGTTCACACTCGTCCTAGTCGCATCGAAGGAAAGCAACGCTAGCGCGAGAGCGGATTGCAGCGGCGTTTCATAAGTCAGCAACCGATCCAAAATGGGTTTGCCATAGAATGTGCGACCGATGATGAAATACGGCGAGTCCATGGAAGCTTCAAGCCAGTTGCCTTCTGAATAGACATAAAAAAGCTGCGGGCTGGCGTCGTTGACGAGGCATCCACCAATGATCCCATGCAGATTAAATTGCAATCCTGACGAAGCCAACGATGGGCCATCCTCCAATTTGACTCGACGCAACTGTTCACCAAACAGGTTCACAAATTGATAGAGTCGATCGATGGGCTGCTGCTGTTCCCGTAGCGACTCTTCAACCAAAACAAGCGTCTTGTCGCGCACCGACCGAAGCCCACTTGTCATCGTAAAGAGCGACGCGTCGTTGTGCTGAAACTCTGCCAATTTCTGTTTGTTGACTTGTTCGCTTCCTCGCACAATGCGTGTGTCGGCCAAGGCGACGATGCCGCCGCGAACTTGTATTCCAATGCAAAATGTCAAAAAACGTACTCCAATCGGCAAGCGTGGCTAGGGCTTCAGTCAGAAGGTCCTAGGTTGCCTTCCCGGATGTTTTCAATGAAACAACAGTCTTTATCAAACCCAAGGTTTGCTTAAACAGTCGCTGAACCCGTTGTGATCCAAGCTGCTTATAAAATGCCTTTAGGATCGCCGCTGTCTGCCCCTGGTTAAGATTCTGTACAATTTGAGGGACAAGTTCGTCCAACAC
>JANNNN010000216.1:0-2055 GCA_031398555.1 Planctomycetia bacterium
CGCGAGAAACCGAACGCGAAGGAGAGGTCGCTGGCGAGCACCGGTTGCTGACGAAACCCGCTACATTTCCATGTCCAAAATGCTTCACAACGTAGCCGCCAAGTGGAATGCTTCTTGCCTTGTCAGTTCGCGGGTTAGCGCTCGGGACAAATGGTCCCAAGCTACGAAAAAGCCCCTCTCAGGCGGACTTGGGGTCTCGTTGCGAAAATGAGCGTTTCAGGGTATCTTCGATCGAAAGAAAACTGCATACATTCTACGAAAACGCATGAAAAGAGAAGCTATGAGCCCAGCCGTTGGTAGCATTGAAAAATTAGCAATCGATACTATTCGAACCCTTAGCATGGACGCTGTTCAAGCCGCTAACAGCGGACATCCTGGCACTCCGATGGCTCTGGCGCCGGTCGCGTTCCAGATTTGGACCGGTTCAATGCGATATAACCCAGAAAATCCACTCTGGCCTAATCGCGATCGGTTTGTGCTCAGCTGCGGGCACGCTTCGATGCTTATTTACTCGATGATTCACCTCTCGGGCATTAAAGCCACTGACCACCACGGCAAAGTTCTCGCTCGGCCCTCGCTGACGCTGGACAACTTGAAAAATTTTCGCCAGTTGAACAGCCCTTGTGCAGGTCATCCTGAATATGGCGAAGCGGCTGGTATCGAAACCACCACGGGGCCGCTGGGCCAAGGTGTTGGGAACAGCGTTGGAATGGCGATCGCTTCGAAGTGGATGTCCGCCAATTATAACCGCCCCGGCTTTGAACTGTTCGATTACAACACCTACGCGTTGTGCGGTGACGGCGACATGATGGAAGGCGTTTCCTATGAAGCGGCCTCGCTTGCGGGACATTTGAAGCTATCGAATCTCTGCTGGATCTATGATGACAACGGCATCACTATCGAAGGTCACACGGATCTCGCGTTCAGCGAAAACGTTGCTCGCCGCTTCGAAGGATTGGGCTGGAATACGGTACGAGTCGAGGATGCAAACGATACCGAAGCGCTCGCCAAGGCGCTAATAAACTTCGAAGCCTGTGAAGACAAGCCTACGCTGATCGTCGTCCGTAGCGTGATCGGCTTTGGCGCACCGAACAAAGCTAACACACACGGTGCCCACGGGGCTCCACTGGGCGACGACGAAATTAAACTTGCGAAGAAGTCTTATGGTTGGCCTGAGAATGAAAAGTTCTTAGTTCCAAAGGAAGTCCCCGAGTACTTCGCCAGCACAATGGGCCAGCGTGGCGAAGACTGCGAAACAGCGTGGAACGAGCTGTTTGCCAAGTACAAAACGCAGTTCGGCAAAGAAGCCGCTGAACTCGAAGCTCTTTTTGCTCGCAAGTTGCCTAAAGGTTGGGATAGCGGATTGAAGCCCTTCCCAGCTGATGAAAAGGGCTTGGCGACGCGCGTCAGCGGCGGCAAAGTGCTCAATATGCTCGCTCCGAATCTCCCTTGGCTGGTTGGTGGTTCGGCTGATCTTGCGCCGAGCACCATGACGTTGCTCGACGGTCAAAAGGATTATGAAGCCAATCAATATGGCGGTCGCAATATGCACTTCGGCATTCGCGAACATGGCATGGCCGCGGCTCTAAACGGGATGTCGCTGAGCGGCCTCCGCGCGTTCGGTGCGACTTTCTTTGTGTTTACGGATTACATGCGACCGTCGATGCGATTGAGCAGTATCATGCATCAACCGGTGCTGTATGTTTTGACTCACGATTCAATCGGCGTTGGTGAAGATGGACCGACGCATCAACCGGTTGAACACTTGGCCGCTTGCCGTGCGATTCCTGGCTTGTATGTATTCCGACCTGGCGATGCCAACGAAGTCCTTGAGAGCTATCGAGCGATCATGCAACTCGATAATCATCCTGTTGCCATGGTGCTATCACGTCAAAACATTCCTACTTTCGATCGCACCAACTTGGGTGCAGCAACGGGAGTTGCCAAAGGTGGATACTCGGTTGCACCTTGACCTGTGTTGGCGCTGCGGATCGTCCCAACATCGTTTACATTCTCGCCGACGATCTCGGCTGGAAGGATGTGGGCTTTCACGGT
>JANNNN010000330.1:0-4783 GCA_031398555.1 Planctomycetia bacterium
AGCAAAAGGCCTGGCGGAAAGGCCATCAACGCGACCATCCAAGCCAATCTGGGGATCGTCAACGCGCGACGCCACTCGAACCAAAATACTGCCGGAATGCGTTGCAAAGTGTTCATGCGGTTCCTCTATGAATCTTCATCAACGAATTGAACACATCTTGCAGTGAATCCGCGGATGCGCGAACTTCGGAAACCAAATAGCGATTCTCCGCCACAGCCCGACTAAGAAACTTTCCAAGCTCGATGGATGCCGCCGTCTTTAACTGCAATTCGCCATCGCCAGCGATATGGACCGAATCCACCAACGCTTCACGAATCAGCTCAGCCGCCAGTTGTCGCGGCGAGTCCACTCGAACTCGCACTTCCGATGGCACATTGGTGAGTAGTGTATTGATGTCATCAGTCGATCCGGATGCGAGCAAACGCCCACCGCTTAATAACAAGAATGATCGGGTCAACGATTCAATCTCATGCAACACATGACTGGATACGATCAAACTTTGGCCATCCGCGATCCATTGTTGCAATAGCGTTGTCATCGTATGCCTTGCGATCGGATCCAGGCCGCTGAACGGTTCATCCAATATCAAGAGCTCCGGCTCGTGCGCGATCGCCTGCGCCAGTCGAGTTCGCTGACGCATGCCTCGCGAATAAGTGGAGATCTTGCGGTGCATGTGCTCGGTCAAGCTGACTCTCTCCAGTGCTTGAAGAGCTAATCGTTTGGCCTCATTCGCATTGAATCCCTGCAGCCGCGTCAGGTAAGTAACCCACTCAATAGCAGAAACGTCCGCGTACATACCTTCGGAGCCTGGCAGATAGCCGAGACGTTTGAGCAGATTGGGACTCGATTGCGCGGGCACGCCGAGAACGAAAACTGCGCCGATGGTGGGCGACAACTGTCCTGTGATTAGATTCAATAACGTCGTCTTACCAGCCCCGTTGGGGCCCAATAAACCGTGGGCACCCTTAGCCAACGTAAGCGTGATGTCATTCACACCGATGACAGTTCCGTACAATCGCGTCACGTTTTGAAGATCAAGTAACATTTATGCCTCGGCTCAAACACGCATCGGAGCGGTAACGCGACGAAAAAGTATCGCGAGTGAAACGACTGAAACGGCGATCAGCAATAAAAACGAACGCTGAGTCAGCTGTGCGTCGCCTTCAAACCCAAACACATAAGACTGCACAGCACCCAAAACTTGATAGGGGGAAGTAAGTATTTGCCACGTCGGTTCAAAAGTTTCTCCGTTCTGTCCGGCTTCGAACGTAGGCCATGCAATCAGCGACGAGAAAGTGACATGACCGATGATCCACATCGCGAACCATCCAAAACCTGCATAGCGACTCTCCAGCGTCAACGAAGAAAACGCAAGCGCCACCAAAGTTGTTGGAACAATCAAACAAACCGAAGCCAGTAGGATGCGCAGCGGCAAGTCCCATGTCGAAAGAATCACCTCCAGCGATGGCGACAGCATCACGCCCATCACGTACAAAATAAGCGCCGGCAACGTGGCAATCGAAAGCAAGTAAAACGCTACCACTCCAATTTTTCCCGCAATGTACTCCAGTCGCGAAATCGGTCGTGCAAAGTAAATCAAATACGCTCTGGTTCGCAGATCCTGTGAAATGAGCGGCGGTGCAACGATCCCAACCACCACTACCATTAACAAAGCTTGCGGATAGCGCATCAATGTAAGCAGCAAGTACGACCACACGTCATGGCGGATCGCATCGAATTGTTCAGGCGTCGGCGAATTTGGCATTTGACCAATCGCTTCACGCAGCTCTTTCGCTTGTGGTAAACCACGAGTGAAGCCAGAGAACGCTTGCCAGATTGTTGGATCGCGACTTGATTGCTCAAAAAGAAAAAAGGGAATTGCAAAGAACATTAGAGGAAGCAACGCTACGAATAAAAGTCGCTTGAGCCAAGTGGACTTCGAAGCGCGTCGAATTCCCGTGGATGAGATCGTTACCCAACGCGTCCATTCGCTAACTCTGCGTCCCTCCCAAGCCCTATAGCCTGCGTCATGAATCGGCATTCGAGGTTCCCTTTGGAGTTGTCTGAACCGCTTCTAAGAATATTGCTTCCATCGAGTTTCTCGCAGGAGTCAACGATCGAACCACCACATCCAGCTCAGCCGCTATTGTCCAAATCTGCCGAAGCCTTTCTTCAGAGTCGCCCTCAACAACGATCGTCCCCATCGCCCCAAGCTTGGCATTAAGATTTCGATCCTTCAGCGACTGCAGAAATTTGTCCGGTGATCCCAAAATGCGAATTTGCAACGCAGGTACGGACGGGCGCGCGAGTTCGGACATTTCATTGGCAACTGAAACACGCCCCGCTGCTAGGATCACAACAAAGTCACTGACTTGCTGGACGTCCGGTAAAATGTGAGTGCAAATGACAATGCTTTTCTGATGAGAACGCGCTAAAACTCGAATTCGATTGAGCATCATTTCGCGTTCATCAGGATCCAATCCGGAAGTTGGCTCGTCTAGGATCAACAGTGGTGGATCATGGACCAACGCTTGAGCAAACTTTAGCTTCTGCCGCATACCCGTTGAATAGGTTTCGACAGTGCGATAACGTTCTTGCCCGGCCCCGCAGAAGTCCAGTATCTCATGGGCTCGCCGTAAAGCTTCGATCGCAGGCACACAATTTAATCTAGCTGCGAACTGGACGCATTCAACTCCGGTCTGGCTTGGCAAGTAGCAATCGTCTTCCGGCATGTAGCCCACCAGCTGGCGAATACGTTTGCTGTCCCTCCATACGGGCAACCCCAGCACAGTCCCTTCGCCAGATGTTGCCCGAAGTAGACCCAAGAGTATCTTGATCAGTGTACTCTTGCCCGCTCCGTTTGGCCCGAGCAATCCAGTGACGCCGGTGGGAATGGTTACGCTGATATCGTGCAGAGCATGGAATTGGCGAAATGACTTAGTAATAGAACGCAACTCGATAACATTGCCGCTACTTTTCAAGTCGTATCGTGGAAAATTCAATTGCAACGGTTCTAATCTGGCGGGACGGTGTGTAACAAGAGGCATGCATAGCCATGCTCAGAAACTCTCAGAAGACTACTCCTGCGTAGGATGATAGTCTATTCGAGCGATCACCGGATTAATTGCCAATCTGGAAAATTTCTTTTGTCAACGCCAGTGTTGCCCAATACAGAGAGCGACGGCAAATCCATGTTTGTCGTCGCTCAGTAGTTCGTGCTGGTCCAATTAGTGGTTGGGGGGGATATTACTCTAGCGGCAGCGGCGGCCGCCTCCGCCATAACTTCGACCGTACACCGGATATGAATTTCGATAGCCCGAGTAAACTGGGCTGTAGCCACCGTATCCGCTACGATAACCGCCCCCATAGCCGCCACGATTACCACCGTATCCACCACCATAGTAACTCGAGCGGTAGCCAACAGATGGACCGTAACCGTATCCTCCATACCCACCTCGATAGCCCATGGATGGTCCTACACCGAATCCGATGCTAGGACCGTACCCATAGCCACCGCCTCCAAAACCGATTCCACCAAATTGAGCTTGCGAATCAGAAGCCATTCCCACAACTAATGTGACGACCAAGAATGCTCCCAATAAAAACCGTTGCATGATCTTGCCTTCCCGTGGTTCGCAAATTTTTGTCCGCGACGGCTACAAAGTCGTCGTTTTTGCTAACTCTGGCGAGCCTACAGAGCAGCGTTTACAACGGTGTGAAAGGTGCACATAGTGTGCCAATTGAATTGGCGAATGAGGCTGATGCTGTAAACATTTTCGTTTCGTTTCGACCAATGAAATCATGAAACGGGAGCACGAGGCTCCTGCCGAGCGTCTTGAGTGCATGAGTGAACGTTCACAAGTACAGTGACGTCGACGGGTTGCGTCCGAGTAGGACTCGGCGGAGCGTCGGTCTCCCCGTGCACTGTTCGATCGCTGGTGAGTTCGATCGGGAGCACGAGGCTCCTGCCGAGCGTCTTAGCTACGAAGCCATACCCTAACTTACTTCCAACGACTCTTCCCTGAACCTGCGATTGCTTGTCCGATGACCCAAGACTTCAAACCGAATGAATTAACGATCTCGGTGACAGTGTTCGCATAAAACGGACTGACAATAAGCGCAAGTCCAATCCCCATGTTAAAAACCTGAGTCATTTCATCCGCTGGAATCTGGCCGAGCTTTTGAAGCCACGTGAACACCGGCGGCACCTCCCATGAGTCGCGATCAAATGCAAGATCGACTCCCGGCGGCAGTATTCGCTCGGTATTCTCCAGCAGACCACCACCGGTAATATGACCGATACCGTGAACAACATTCTTCTTAGTGTAGTGACCAAGAATTTTTCTGAGCAGTCGTGTGTAGATCAACGTCGGGCACATCAGCGCATCGCCGACGGTTGCCCCTAATTCCTCGATGTAATCGTTCACTGCCAAGCCCGCATGTTCAAAGACGGCTTTGCGAACGAGGCTAAAACCGTTCGAGTGAAAGCCGGATGACTGCACGCCAATGATCACATCGTCCGCCGCGATCTGCTTGCCGCTGATCAGATGTTTCTTCTCGACCACGCCAACGCAGAATCCTGCCAAGTCATAATCGCCGCGTTGATAGAGGTCTGGCATGATCGCCGTCTCACCGCCCAGCAGCGCACAGTCGGCTTGCACACAACCTTGACTGATCCCGTCGACGATCTGTTCGAGCAAAGGCGGGTTATCGTGACTCATCGCCACGTAATCCAAAAAGAACAACGGCTCGGCTCCGCAGCACAGCACGTCGTTGACGCACA